>CAZNYY010000001.1:0-41617 GCA_964577335.1 uncultured Oscillospiraceae bacterium
CTGTAATCACCGCTCCAGATAATTTTTCTGCTCATCGGTGAGAGCATCTATTTCCCTGCCCCAGGACGAAAGTTTTAACTTTGCAACATATTCGTCAATCACCGCCGGCACAATGTAGACCGTGTTTTTAAGGTTTTTATGATTTTTTACAAGGTATTCCATACTCATAGTTTGCAGCGCAAAACTCATATCCATAATCTCCGCCGGGTGCCCGTCACCCGCCGCAAGGTTTACAAGTCTGCCTTCCGCTAAGACGTAAAGGCTTTTCCCTGATACACGGTATTCCGTGATGCCGGACTTTATTTCTTTTTCGCTGTCCGCCATTTCACTTAGCACTTTCATTGCTATTTCCACATCAAAATGCCCGGCATTTGCCATTATCGCTCCGTCACGCATTTTTTCAAAATGCGGTTTTGTTATTACGTTCTCGCACCCAGTCACAGTAATAAAAACGTCACCTAAAGGTGCCGCCTGTTCCATCTTCATAACATCAAACCCGTCCATCACCGCCTCAATAGCCTTCACAGGGTCCACCTCGCAAACTATAACCCTCGCACCCATGCCCTGCGCACGCATTGCACAACCCCGTCCGCACCAGCCGTAACCCGCTATTACAACGGTTTTGCCTGCAACTATGAGGTTTGTTGTTCTGTTTATCCCATCCCAAACCGATTGACCCGTTCCATACCTGTTGTCAAACAAATGCTTGCACATGGCATCGTTTACCGATATCATCGGAAAAAGCAGCTCGCCCCTTTTGTCCTTGGCACGAAGGCGCATCACCCCTGTTGTCGTCTCCTCCGAGCCGCCTAAGATTTTCTTTGACAAATGCTTTTTCTCGCCGTGCAAGGCACTTACCAAATCCCCTCCGTCGTCAATTATCAAATCCGGCGCCGTGCTAAGTGCCGCACCTATATGCGAAAAGTACTCCCTCTCGGACACTCCGTGGACGGCAAAAACCCCATCACCACTGTCATACAGCGCCGCCGCCACATCATCCTGTGTAGATAGGGGGTTACAGCCCGTGACTGTCACACTGGCACCCCCCGCCGCCAAAACCTGTGCCATATATGCGGTTTTAGCTTCAACATGGATACTTATCGTAATGTTTCTGCCGTCAAAGGGTTTTTCGCTTTTAAATTTCTTTTCTATATGGTTCAAAAGCGGCATATGCCTTTTAACCCATTCAATTTTTTCATAACCCGATTTTTTTAAGCCCAAGTCTTTTATAATTCCCATAATTCTTCTCCTATATCTTCGCTATTATTCCCGAAACCAAAGCAGAAAATTTAGTTTTTGCTCTCTCCCCCGTCTCCAAAACCTCGTCGTGGTTAAGCGCCTCTTTACTGACCCCTGCCGCCATGTTTGTAATGCAGGAGATACCAAGCACTCGCATCCCCGCATGGGTTGCCGCTATAACCTCCGGCACGGTGGACATTCCGACCGCATCCGCCCCCAAAACCCGAAGGGCACGGATTTCCGCCCGGGTTTCATATCCGGGTCCCGGCATGAATGCGTACACACCCTGCCTAAGCCCTATACCAAGTTCGTACGCCGCACCCTTTGCCAGCTCGGAAAGCTTGGCATTATACGGTGCGGACATATCAAAAAAGCGGGTGCCGAATTCATCAATATTTTTTCCCCTCACAGGGCTATCATCAAAAAACTTGATATGGTCATCTATCAGCATTAATTCCCCCGGCTCAAAGCTTTCATTAATACCCCCCGCAGCATTTGTTATAATAAGGTTTTTAACCCCCAAAAGCTTTAATACCCGCACATAATAAGCCGCCTGTGAAAACGTGTGCCCTTCATAAAAATGCGCCCGCCCCCGAAGTGCAATAATGTTTTTCCCGCTTAAAGTACCGAAATACATTGCCCCTTCATGCCCTTGGGCACTCGTGCTTGGAAAATGAGGTATGTCACTATACGAAATGCGTGCTGACACATCCATGGCGTCCACAAGCCCCCCCAGTCCCGAGCCTAATACAACGGCCGTCTCCCCCGGGGCAGTGGGAAGCATTTCCCTTATATAATCAGCGCTTTGGCAGTACTTTTCATAATTCATAATTTTTCTCCTTATCAACACATAAAAACACGGCACAACTTAAAAGCCCCCAAAACGAGCCTAAGTCAAGCCGCATTTTACAACTCTCCAAAATCTTTTAACAAAGGAATTTGCGCAGCAATTACTTTTTTTTAAAAGGTTCCCTTTTATTCTCTTTATTTCAGCGCATCCTTCAATGCTTTTCCCGCCTTAAAAGCAGGAACCTTGGATGCGGCTATATGAATTTTTTCTTTGGTAAGAGGGTTTATCCCTTCCCTTGCCGCACGTTCCCTTACTTCAAACGCACCAAAACCCACCAAGGAAACCTTTTCCCCGGCTGCAAGAGCGTTTTCAACGATGCTGACAAAAGAGTTTACTGCCCCTTCTGCATCCTTCTTCGAAATACCTGCCTTTTCTGCTACTGCGGATATAAGTTCACTTTTGTTCATTATATTTTCAAGCCTTTCTGCCCACAAAAATTAACATAAATCCCTTACGCCAAACCGTGGGCAGGTAAGGCGCAAATAAAGCTTGTACATATATGGCTGTGCGTTTAGCATAATCTGAGCAAGCTTAAACTATTTCCCCAAAATATAGTATCTATTTTTCATTATTCTCTGTTTCTTGCAAAAACCCTTCTTTTCTCCTGAAAATTCTTCTTTTTTGTTTCATTCCAGAGCTTGTCCAGCTCTTTTGGGGTCAAATCCGAAATTTCACTGCCCCCTTCTCGGGCTGCATCCTCCATATGTTCAAATCTTTTTATAAACTTTTCCGTGGCATCTGTCAGCGCCTGTTCGGGGCTTGTACCTATAAATCTTGACGTATTGACAACCGAAAACAGCAAATCCCCAAGTTCCTCTTCCATACCCTGTCCTTTAGAGACAGCATCCCTAAGCTCCCTTACCTCTTCGTTCACCTTGTCAAGCGCACCCGAAATATCATCCCAGTCAAACCCTACCTTCGCCGCCTTTTTCTGCACCTTTTGTGCCCGCATTAGGGCAGGCAGGTAAGACGAAACCGATTTTAAGGTGTCCGTGATACTTTCCTCGCCCTTCTCTTCCTTTTTTATCTCGTCCCAGTTATCCAAAACCTCGTCGGCACTTTCCGCATCCCCTTCACCAAAAACATGGGGATGACGCCTTATCATTTTTTCGCACACGGCATGGGTTACGTCATTTATTTCAAATTCTCCGCTCTCGCTGCCTATTTGGGCGTGGAACACAATTTGCAAAAGCAAATCCCCAAGCTCGTCCGCCATTTTTTCGCCCTGCCCTCCGTCAATTGCCTCAAGCGCTTCATAAGCTTCCTCAATCATATATTTTTTTAGGCTTTCATGGGTCTGCTCCCTGTCCCATGGGCAGTTTGCCCTTAGCTTTTCCATTATCCTAACCAAATCGTCAAATTTATATTTGCTCATTTGTATTCTCCCCCAAATCACATCATCTTCAGTTTTTGCAGAAGATTAACAATCTTATCCCCTTTTGGCACCATCATTAAATCACTTTTGTCAAGCCCCCCAAGTGCCACTAAAATACCCAAATAAACTACCACACCTGCGGATATTGACAAAAGCAGTAAAATTGAGCGGGAGTCCGTTATGCGGGTTAACTGCCCGTATATAAGTACCACCGCCGCCCCCATACCCGCTGCCGCCACGGCAGGCTTTATAAACGAGCCGGGATAGTCATATTTTACACCCGTTACTCGTGCCACCGCTATCAAGTTTAATACCGCAATAATCGCATAGCATGCATTTGTGCTGATGGGTGCGCCGTTTATATTAATTTCAGGGTTTCCCACAAGCACATAGTTTACGGCTATCTTCACCACACCGCCTATCAGCATATTTACAACAGGTATATAGACCTTGCCCGCCGCCTGTAAAATTGCCGTGGTGACGGACACTGCGGATACAAAAACAACACTGTACGCCAACACCGACAGCATATCCGCCGAAAAAGTGTCATTAAACAAAATGGACAATACCGGGCTTGCCAAAACCGAAAGTCCGACAGCGCAGGGCATACTAAAGAGCATTGATATCCTAACCGACGACACCACGTTGCGCTTTGCATCATCATAGTTTTTAACCGCTAAAGCACCAGCTACCGCCGGCACCACACTCATGCTAAGCGCCGTTAGAATTGCCACGGGCATATTAAACATTGTAACCGCATACCCCGAATATGCCCCGTAAAGCATCCTTGCATGTGTCACTGAAAAACCTATATCCTGAAGTCTTGTTCTAAGCATTGCCATGTCTATTAAATTTGTAAGACTTGAAACCGATGCCCCTATTGTTATTGGCACCGCAATGGCGAGCATTGTTCCCGTAAGCTTTCGTGCAGATGTTGTTTTTTTATTGTTACTTTTTAATATAAACTCGTTAAAATGCTTTTTGTTTGACAAATATATAAAAGCCATCACCAAAAATGCCAAAAGCGTTCCAACTGTGACACCCTGTATAGCGCCTGTTGCGGCGGCCTCGATACCGGAGTTTATGAACATCATGGCAAAAATCAGCCCCGCCGCCATTTTTCCCCCCGCCTCGGCAAGCTCCGAAACCGCTGTTGGGGTCATGTTTCCATTTCCCTGAAAAAACCCTCGGAATGCAGAAACCATGGACACGAGAAAAACCGCCGGCGCTATTACTCTGATACCATTAGTCGCAAGAGAGTCACCCACAGCGGCCGCCAACCACTCTGCCCCATAATAAAGCGATACGGAACCTGCAAGACCAAGAACACCCAAAAGTACAAATGCTATGCGGAATATTCTGCGTGCTTCCCTCGGATTATCCTTTGCCATGCTTTCCGACACCATTTTGCTGACCGCTACCGGCAGTCCCGCCGTGGCTATTACAAAAAGCCCTGCATATATATTGTACGCCGTATTGAAAAGTCCCATACCTTCAGGACCTATTATTCTCGCAAGCGGTATTTTAAACCCTGCACCCACTACTTTTACAATTAAATTTGTAACCAGTAAAATCAGGGCACCCTTTAAAAATGTTTGTTTTTTGACCTTCATGTCACACTTCCTTGTCTATGTATAATAAAGCTTGTTACAGCTTATTCAAAAACAGGGTCACTTATCACTTTTTTAAGATAGTCGAGTGTAGGTATTTTCCTGTCAATCTGCTCTGCCAAAAAGTCCTCGCTTATTCTTAAAACTTCTTCAAGAGCCGAGGTATCGACGCTTTTTGTCAATACATCATAAAGCCTGCCGCCTATGTAAAATCTCATCAGTTCCAAAGCAGGCTTTGAAATTTCTATAGCACTCTCGCTGCGGCATTCCCCGCAAACCGTGCCCCCCGCACGAACATCAAACCATCCCGCATCCTCCCCGCAGGACACACAGCACGCCGCACACGGCGTAAAGCCCGAGCAGCAGGCAATCTTCAGTTCGAAAATCCCCCTCAATTCCTCAGGGCTTTTTTTATCCCTTTCAAGATAGTGGAGAGTATTGAGCAGCAGCTTTAAAATATCATCCGCCGCCATCATTTCCTCTGTCAAAAGCCCTGTAAGCTCTGCAAAATACATGGCATATGCCAATTTTCTAACACTCTCTCGCAGGTGATAAAAGTTTTCAATAAGGCTTGCCTGGGACAGGGTATATGCATCCCCCTTTTTTGTTAGAACAAATTCGCTGTAACAAAGGGGGGACACCGCCGCACCGCTTTTGCTGCGCATACTTTTAACGCCCTTCGCCCACACGCTTATCTTCCCAAGCGAAGGGCTTATCACGGTGAGCATTTTATTGTAATCCCCCACCGTTGTCGCTCGTATTATAAACCCCGTTGTTTTTATCGTGTTCATCAGGGGCCTCCTCTTTATGCTCATTATATAACAAATATGCCTCCGGGTTTCCCGTACGGCAAAACATTTCCCACCATAAGTTATTATCCATTGTCGCCCCTCCAATGTTTCAAATTATATATTTATTCTTCCGAAACAATGAACAAGTTATAAAGGTAATTTATTCTTTGCCTGAAAAGCCCATGTTTTTCAACATAAAATTATTGTTTCTCCAGTCATCCCTGATCTTAACCCAAAGCTGTAAAAATATTTTTTTGCCGAAGAACTTTTCCATGTCCTCACGAGCGTATGTGCCTATCTTTTTAAGCATATCACCTTTTTTCCCTATAACAATTGCCTTGTGCGATGATTTTTCACAAAAAATATTTGCGGAAATTTTTATTATATTTTCTTCATCCTTCATTTCCTCAATTTCAACGGCAATCCCATGCGGTATTTCCTGCTCCAAAAGGCGCAAAAGCTTTTCCCTTAAAATCTCCGCCGCAATCTCCCGCTCGGTTTTGTCGGTTATCATATCCTCCGGGTAGAACATGGGTCCGGGGACAAGGTGTTTTTTTATCTCGTCAAAAAGCTTGTCCATCCCGTCCCCTTTTGTGGCGGAAACGGGTATGACCGTTTCAAAATCCATCATTTTCGAATAGGTGTCAATAAGCGGCAAAAGGGCTTCGTATGCCACCTTGTCAATTTTATTGACCGCAAGAATAGTCGGCACTTTTTGCGCCCGAAGCTCCGACACTATTTTTTCCTCTGCCGCACCCGGATCACGTGCCGCATCCACCGTTAAAACCGCCGCATCCACACCGTTTATAGCACCCATGGCACTTTTGTTCATATAATCTCCAAGACGTGTTTTTGGCAGATGAACACCCGGGGTATCAACAAAAACCAGTTGATAGTCATCCTCCGTTATTATGCCTGTAATCTTTGTTCTTGTGGTCTGCGGCTTGCTTGATATAGCGGCAAGCTTCTCACCCACAAAACTGTTTAGTATTGTCGATTTCCCCGCATTGGGACGACCGACTATTGCAACAAAAGCAGATTTAAATTCCATATATTTCACCTTTCCCTGCGGCATTTATAAAAGCCGCAAATATAACTCAATCAACACAGGACCAAAGATAAGAACCCCGACTACCACGGCAATAATCGCCGCCAAAAGTACCGCCCCCGCCGAAATATCTTTAATAATTTTAGCTTTGGGGCAATAGTCGGGTTGTATCACGTCCACAATTCTTTCTATTGCCGTGTTAAAGGTTTCACTTACCACAACAAGACCGCATACCAGCACCAAAATTGCAAGTTTTTCAACCGAAAATCTAAGCAGGGCACCCAAAATTATTACCACAACCGCCGCCGTAAAATGAATTTTTGTATTTCTTTCTTCTTTTAAAGCAACGAATATACCTTCCAGCGCACATTTAAAGCTTTTGTACAAGCTTTTATTTTTCATTTGTTGTTCCCCTTCCTCAGACTCCTAAAATCAGCAGCTGTCAAACACCCAAGCCCATGTCATTTAAAATATTTTCTTCCTTTTGCCGCATCAAATCCCTGTCTTTATCATCCTCATGGTCAAAACCAAGAAGATGCAGCATGGAATGAACTGTGAGAAACCCTATTTCCCTCGGGATACCGTGACCGTATAAATTTGCCTGCTCCAGTGCCCTCTCAAGGGATATAACAATATCACCAAGCATGATATTCTCCCCCCGAAAGCCCTTTTCGCTGACAACCCCCGGCACTGAAAACTCCAGCATCGGGAAGGACAAAACATCTGTTTCACTGTCAATTCCCCTGTGTTCACGGTTTATTTCTTTGATACAGTCGTTGTCGGTTACAAGAACAGAAATCTCAAACCCTCCGCCAAAACCCGCATCCCTAAGAACGGCATTTACCGAGCGGGCGATTACCCTTTTGTATTCCGACACAAAATCAATCTTATCCTGTTCATTAGTTATTATTATCCTATTCACTTTTTTTGTCCTCCGGATATTTTATTCGGCTGTGAAAATAGCCGCCGAAAACCTTTGAAAACGCTTTTATAATCTCGTTTATATCCTTTAAGGTAAGCTCGCTGTTATCAAGCTGACCCGAAACAAGCTTGCCGTTTACAATTTTTCTTATGGTTTCAAGCACATGGGCTTCGCTTTTTTCTTCTAAGGCACGCACCGCCGCCTCGCTGGAATCTGCAAGCATTACCACCGCTTGCTCCTTAGTTTTTGGCAGAGGATGACTGTAATAATACTTTTCCTTGTTTTCAACCACACCGTCCGCATTTTTTGCCTTGTGATAAAAGTAGACAAGCTGTGAATTGCCGTGATGAGTTTCTATGATTTTTTTTATAGCATCGGGCAATCGGTATTTTTTTGCCGCTTCAATCCCATCCTTCACATGGGATATTATAACCCACGCAGAAAGCTCCGGCGACATTTTGTCATGCGGGTTTTCGGCATATTGATTTTCCTTGAAAAGAGATGCCCTTGCAATTTTCCCTATGTCATGATAGTACGCCCCAACCCTTGCAAGTAGCGGATTTGCCCCTATTTGCTCACAAGCGGCCTCTGCAAGGTTTCCCACCATAAGACTGTGGTGATACGTCCCCGGGGCGTCAACCAAAAGCTTTTTCAAAAGGGGATGGTTTGGGTTTGACAATTCCAAAAGTTTATAAGGTGTTATAACATCAAATGCCTGTTCCCAAAAAGGAAGGGTGCCTATAACAAGTACGGATGCCGCAACAGTGCTTATTGCCCCAAACATTCCTCTTGTCAGGGATTCGTAAATATCTATCCCCTCCACAAGCCCCGACGAAATGTAGAGAAGAGCATTTATCACAGTGTGTATAAGCGCCGCATAAACCAAACCCCTTCGCATTATCGCACGGGTATAGGCAAAGGCACCAATACTTCCCGCTATTAAAAGCACCCCTATCCAATATGCGTCAACCTTCAGCGCAAACCCTGCAAAAATGACTGTAAGAGCATTTACAACAAGGCTAAGCCTTGCGTCCGTCAGTATCGCAATTAAAATAGTACCAACAAAAATCGGGATGGCGTACAGATTTATTAGGGTGTATCTGCCGAGAAAAACCATACATAAATTTAAGGTAACAATAAGCAAAAGCATTGCCAAAAGACCCGTGGTTTTAAGAACTTTTCGGTTGAAGGTATTTAAGTACATATAAACCGCAAAAAAGCTAAGCAGTACGAAAAACACCACCCCGGTGACCTGTGCGGCAGGGACCCTTGCATCCCCTCTTACAAGCCCAAGGTCTGAGAGGACTGCATACTGCTCCTTAGTAACAATGTCGCCCCTTCGAACGATTATTTGGTTTACTTTGTATGAAACGCTGGGCACTGCATCCATAACACGTTGGCGCTCCGCCTCGGTGGCTTCGTCATTTTGCTCACTGTTTACAGAAATCGTACCCGCAAGCATTGCCACCCCGTTTGCTGTTGCCTGCTCATCCTCACCCATCAGCTCCCGCGCACTCATAAGCGCCTCCGCAGTATTTATTACACCCTGATTCATAAGCTCCTTTTGTATCTCGGTGACTTTTGTGCGAAAATCCTGATATGTGTCCTCACTCAGCATAACACAGTACACTACAACGTTTTTGTCAACCGAGTATTTAAAAGACTCTAAAAGAAGTGCCAAATCCCCGCCCGCACGAACCTCGTCTCTAATTCGATTTATCTCATTAAAAATATCGGCAAGGTTTCGGGTTGCCTGTACGGTGACCTCGTTATCCAAGGTGTACTGCGATTGTACCCGTTCCGCCGCCAGATTTTTTTGTTTTTCCGTGGAAAGCTTGTCCACAACATTTCTGGGCGCATAGATATCAACGGGGGAGCTTGCGTCCACCGAAATATCATATTTAACGGGCTGTGTTCCCTGAAGCACAATCAGGCATATCAGCAAAAACGCCGCCGCCGTAAGCAAGGGTTTAATAAGATTTTTCAACCTTTTCACCTTCTGTTTTCATGTTTTTCATAAGCATTTATAATTTTTTGAACAAGAGGATGGCGCACTATATCTTTGTCGGACAAATGCATAATGCCTATGCCCTCTATATTTTTCAATATTTTAATAACTTCTTTCAGGCCGGAGCGTTTCCCTTCCGGCAAATCAATCTGCGTTATGTCACCCGTTATAATTGCCTTTGAACCAAAACCAATTCTCGTTAAAAACATTTTCATCTGCTCGGGCGTTGTGTTTTGCGCCTCATCAAGTATTATAAATGCATCGTCAAGCGTTCTGCCCCTCATATATGCAAGGGGTGCCACTTCAATTAAACCCCGTTCGATGTATTTTTGATAACCTTCTGTTCCCAGCATGTCCCTAAGCGAATCATAAAGCGGTCTTAAATACGGGTCAACCTTATTCTGCAAATCCCCCGGCAGGAAACCAAGTTTTTCCCCCGCTTCAACCGCCGGTCTTGTCAAAATAATTTTGTCTACCTGCTTTTTTCTGAATGCATCCACCGCCATTGCCACCGCAAGATATGTTTTCCCCGTACCCGCAGGTCCTATTGACATTGTGATTGTATTTGTCCTGATTGCCTCCACATATTTTTTCTGTCCGATAGTTTTTGCTTTTACGGGCTTTCCGTTTGCCGTAATGCAAACATAGTTTCCGCCCAGTGAGCCCGCATCAAATTTAATACCGTCCTCCGCCATTGCAATGGCGTATCTGATGTTTTGCTCGGTCAAATGGTCATCTGAGTTTAAAATCCCCACCAGGCTTTCAAAAACCCCTATCGCCTTTTCGGCGGCATCCTCGTCACCCATAATTTTTATATTTTCGTCCCTTATTACTATCGACACTCCAAGCTCCTTGCCTATGAGATTAATATTTCGGTCAAACTCCCCAAACAACTCAGACATGTTTTTTATATTTTCAAGTTTGAATGTTCTCTCCGTCAAATACTTCCTCCTGTTCCGTAATTGCGGCTTTAACGCCGATTTCCTCCCTGCACTCCAAAGTGCAGCGCACCTCAATATTTCCGTTTTCTCCAACCGTGTAATCAATTTTTTTACTTATTATTTGCACATCCGCCTCAAGCTCATTCGTTATCTTTTCCCCAAGGGCCTCTCCGTAATACGCCGCCGCTTCATCCTCCGTCATTTCCTTGTAAGTGACAAGGGTTTCGTTAAACTCCTCCCGCACCCAGTGCGCCGGCAAATAAAAGTTTTCCCAAAGCCTTAGCTGCTCTTTGTTTTTCACATATTCAAATGTTTCATATTCTGTTTTGCCAAAGCCCCAAACCCTTAGATAAAAACCCGAAATATCAAGCCCCGAATAAACCCTGCTATCCCCCGTAAACGTTCTTTCCTCCGCCGTCAGGGAAAACTCCCCCACATCCTCGTACCATGTTGTCGCCCAAACGGTGGCATCCGCATGAAACAGCCTTGCCCCTTCAAACCTGCTGTCCGCCGCACCGCTTATCAAAAGGTCCCCCTTTTTTACAACACTTCCCCGCCCAACTACGGGCTGACCGTTTTTTACAACGAAATCATCCACCACACCGTCACGTTCGGCAATTATATTACAGGGCTGGTCACTTGGTACAATTTCCGGCTTATCCGTTCTCTCCTTAACCTCCACAAACGCCTTTGTGCCCCTTATATCCACCCATATCCACGAAAGACCGGGGACATTTATAAGCATCTGCTCTTTAATGGAATGAGCGCTTTTCCCATATTTTATCACACCAACATCAATACCGCAAGACCTTAGCTCATTTCTTAAAGTATTTTCATCAATCTTTACAATGCCCCGAATTTCAACCGACCATATAAACGAGGTTAAAACGGCAAGTATAATCAAAAACAAAAACAGTCCTGCCACAAAAGCACGGCGGCGGCGATACCTGTGCATAACGAGGGGCAGACCGCATTTTTTCTTTATCCTTACTGTGGTTTTGGTTTTTCGTGCCGCTTCACGCATTTTTTTAAAGCCCCGTATTCCCACTTTCATGGTTGCGGTGTTTTTGCTTTTCTTTTTTATGTCCCACAAAAAAACGCCTCGCCTGATTAGCAAATTAATAAACCTCTCGATAAAAAATCCGTGTACCTCAACTATTATGTATCCGCTAAGAAAATTTATAAGTGAAAATAACATACTCTGTTCCTTTCGTTAAAACTTAAAATAAAAACTCCATTTTTGTGATTTTGCCCGATATGGTGATGTCCTCATCCGTTATGGTTTTTATGTCTAAAAGTTCCCCTAAAAGAGTAATCATGCCAAGGGATGTGTTAAGTTTCACAACTGTGTTGTCATATTCAATTATCCCCTTGTAATTTTCAATAAAGGCCTCCCTGTCACCCAAAACAGTAATTTTCGGCATACCTAAAACTATGTCACGGGGCAGCTCCAGCGAGCCTACCACCCGCTCCCCCACAGGTATATGAATTTGTTTTTCTTTTTTTTTGCGCATTGCAGGCAACCTCCCCAAAAGCTGTAGTATCTTATTTTATCTATATGCCGCCCGCAACCGGCAAATGACTTTTTTCATACATGGCGTTTTTGATGAATAACAATATACGGGGTGATAACGCAAAGTAACAGGAATGGAGATTTTTTATGAGGAAAACTTTTATTTGGGTTTTTACAGTATTTCTTGCGGGGATGATAGTGGTAAACCCTGCACAGTCGCTTGAGGCGGGGCGCTCGGCACTTGTGCTTTGCGCAAATGTGCTTATCCCTTCCCTGCTGCCGTTTTTTATATGCGCAAATATACTTATTTACTCGGGCGGTGCCGCATTCTTCGGTCGTTTCTTAAGCTTTTTTATGAAACCGCTATTTAATGTAAACGGTGCTGGCGCATTGGCACTTGCAACCGGTATGATTAGCGGTTACCCCTCCGGGGCGGCGGTCACCTGCCGTCTTTATGATGCGGGTGCCGTTACAAGGGATGAGGCGCACCGCCTTTTGGCGTTTACCAATAATTCCGGTCCTCTTTTTATTATGGGTGCCGTAGGTGTTGGCATTTACGGCAGCCCCCGGCTTGGCGTAATCCTTTATGTATCCCATGTTTTAGCGGCACTTTTAACAGGAGTGGTTTTTAGGTTTTTCGGTGCGGGGGGCAAGGCTTTGCCCTCGGCACCATCCACCGCAAATGATGCGCAAAATCTTTTAGGCAACGCCATTTCAGACTCGGTAAAATCAATAATAAATCTCTGCGGTTATGTTGTGTTTTTTGCGGTGCTGACAGCAGTGCTTGAAAAATCCGGAATAATAGGTTTACTAACGACAATGTTCGTCGGCACAAAAGCGGATACCTC
Organism: uncultured Oscillospiraceae bacterium; assembly: GCA_964577335.1. GTDB lineage: Bacteria > Bacillota > Clostridia > UMGS1883 > UMGS1540 > CAZNYY01. The sequence goes on from CAZNYY010000001.1 coordinate 13,146, forward strand.
ACTCCTCCTGACAAAGGGTCTTTTTGAAATGGCAACGTCAATTTCCGCTGTACGCAGCACTAATTTCGCCGCTGTTTCATGTGTTTTGGCAGTGGGCGGACTCTCCGTTTTATTTCAAACCCAAAGCTTTACCTCAAAAAGCGGTCTGTCAATCAAAACCTATATTTTCGGCAAACTTCTATGCGGCGGGTTTTCCGCACTTATTACACGTTTAATTCTGGCTTTTAACCCCGTTGAAATTGAGGTTTTTGCCGCCGCGGTCACTTCACTCAAAATAAAAATGTTTTTGTATTATCTTTTGGGTGCTTTTGGTATGGGTATAAGTATTTTTGCTCTCTTTTCGTTTATAAGCCTTATATTCTTAGGCAGAAAACGATAATCACGCACAAAAAAACACGCCGCATATTTTTTTGGCGTGTTTTTAGTTTGAATAGTTTTAAACTAAAGGCTATGGAACTTAAAATGTTTAACTTTTTATTTGCCTGCCCTCATGGTTTATCCTGTAATCTTCTTTATATATCAGCTCTCCTGCGGGTTTAAAGGAATACCCCTCCCGGGTTATTCTCTCCAGTATCTGCGGTAATGCGGCGGCTGTATTTTTTGTACCATTGTGAAACAGTAATATGGAACCGTTTTTAAGTTTCGGCAATATCCGCTCAAGCATTTGCGAGGCGGATAAATCCTTATAATCAAGACTGTCAACATCCCACTGAATGGGGTATCTGCCCGTTTCCCTGCACGCCCTTATCAGCTTGTCATTATATTCCCCATATGGTGCCCTAAACAAATTATTTTCCTGTCCCGTAACCTCTAAAATCTTTCTGTCGCATTCGTCCATATCCTTTTTCATCTCATCGGGCGACATGGAGTTAAAATGCGCATGTGTGTCAGAATGATTTGCAACTTCGTGCCCTGCATCCGCAAGCATTTTTGCTGATGCGGGATATTTGTCAATCCACTCTCCCGTTGCAAAAAAGGTTGATTTGCAATTATATTTTTCAAGGATTTTTATTATATCCCCTATATCATCATCGTTCCACGCACTGTCAAAAGTTACAGACACCACCTTTTGGTCAGTTTCGACGGAATATATGGGCAGTTCACGGTTAGCACCGGACGATGCGGGTGTGCTGTCGATAATCCCCATCGGAAGAATTGCTATTACCAAAACTAATACCAATACAACAGTTATAATAGAATACTTGTCAACCACAAAAATTTTCATGCGTTCTACCTCCGCAAAGCTTTTGTACAATTCTATTCATAACCCATTGTTTTTATGTTTTTAAATAACCTTAGCTTCTTTCCATTTGCCTCTTTTAAACCTTATGTGAAATGCAATGGCCCGCACCACCCAGTCAATATACATCGCATACCATACGCCGTAAAGCTTCCATCCAAAAAAGCTGTTAAACGCATAACTTAAACCTATTCTGAAAATCCACATCGACAGCATTGACACCGTCATCGTAAACTTGACATCCCCCGCCGCCCTTAGGGCATTCGCCCTCGTAAATGAATCCGACCAAAACACCGTAGCTACAATGCAATACATTATCATTATTTGCCTTGCCATCTCGGCACCTTCAGCGTTGAGGTTGTAAAAGCCTATAAATTGGTGATTGAATATCAAAATCAACATGCAAATAGCCGCATTTAAAATCCTGGTCCAGCTCATAATTTTTTGTATATACCGCTTTGCCCCCTCATGATCCCCCGCACCCATTGTCTGACCCACAACCGTAATCATACCTATTCCCATTGCCGCACCCGGCATATTAGCAAAGTTGCCCGCATTAAATACTATTGCATTTGCGGCAATTGCAGTGGTGCCAAACGTAGACACCAGCCTTGCCACCATAAGCCTTCCAAGCTGAAACATCCCGTTTTCAAGCCCGCTCGGGATGCCTATTTTCATAATCCGTTTTATCATGTCAAGCTTAAATTCGGGCTTAAACATCCTGTCAATATTAATCATATCCGTTCCCCGATGCACAAGACGAAGCATGATAACAGCCCCCACAACCCTTGCCACAAGGGTAGATGTTCCCGCACCCGCAACACCCCAACCCATACCGTAAATCAAAATCAGATTAAGCAAGAAATTTATCACGTTCATTATAATGGATGCCAGCATTGAAACTCTGCTGTTATTCATGATTCTAAAAAGAGCCGCACTCGAATTAAACAATGCTAAAAACGGATACGAAACTGCCGACAAATAAAAATATATTTTTGCATTTTGCATTACATCCGTCTCAATATTTCCGAACACCGCACTGATTATAGCCTGATTGAACACAAGTGCCGTCAACATAAACAGCAATGCCAAAGAAAGCACGGAATATAAAAGCTGTTTTGCCGCAACACTTGCATTTTTATAGTCTTTTTTACCTATGTATTGCGCCGATACTATTGCGCCGCCCGTGGCAAGGGCTGCAAACACCTGTATGAGTAGCACGTTTACCGAGTCCACCAAGGATATGCCCGAAACTGCCGCCTCACCAGAGTTGCTAACCATAATAGTATTCATTATCCCCATGAATACGGCTAAAAATTGTTCTATAATAAGGGGTATCATTAGTTTTGCTAATGTTTTATTATCAAACAGTTCGCCCGTGGCTGCCTGTGCATCACTCACCAAATCACTTCTCTCCATTTTTGAGATGAAATTATTATATACTATTTTACATGATAATGCAAATTTTATGGGATGTTAAATATATTTAACATCCCATAAAGCCTTTTATTTATTATCTGCAAGCCATAGCCGAATTATCTCTCTTGCCATCGGCGCCCCTATCTCGCCGCCTGTTCGTCCGGCATTCTCAACCACTACCGCCACCGCAATCTCAGGGTTCTCCGCCGGTGCAAAGCCTATAAACCATGCGTGGTCATCCCCTGAGTTTTCAGCCGTGCCCGTTTTCCCCGCAACGGTAACACCCCCTATTGCCGCCCCCCTGCCCGTACCGCTTTTTACAACTTCCACCATCATCTCCGAAACCTGACTTGCAACATACGAGCTTGTTGCCTGACCAAGCTTTTGAGGTTTTTGCTTAAATACAGCTACATTTTGTACATTTGCGGAATCTACAATGTAGGGTTTCATCATCACCCCATTATTTCCGATAGCGGCGGCGGTCATAGCCATATTCAAGGGCGTTACCAGTGCGTCACCCTGCCCTATACCCACCGCCGCAACGGTGGTTTTACCGGGACTGCCCTCAAGCGCTCGGCTTTTTGACAGCGGCACATCAAAGGGTATTTCACGGTTTATATAAAAGTTTTCAAGCACCGGGCGAAGCTTTCCTGCCCCAAGCCTATCCGCAAGGTCCGCAAAAAACACATTGCTCGACACTGTAAGCGCTTGCTTTATACCAATTTCGCCGTATGCCCTGCCGCCGTAATTTTTAAATTCATGCCCGTCAATAGTAACTCCGCCCGTATCTTCAAAAGTATCCGTATCCATATTATTTTCAACGGCGGCCGCCGCCACCAGAGTTTTGAAAACAGAGCCGGGCGGATATAAACCGCTTGTTGCACGTGAGAGAAGCGGACCCCCGCTGTCTTGGCTTATACTTTCCCAATTCTTCACAAGAACTTCCTCGTTGGGATTAAAATCAGGTTTTGAAACCATTGCCAAAATCTCGCCCGTTTTAGGGTTTATTGCCACAATCGCACCCCGCCTTTTCCCCAAAAGTTCATATGCCTTTTTTTGCAGGGGATGACTTATTGTAAGTGTAATATCCGCACCTGCGGCATTCTCCCCTTCAAACAGGTTCTTTATATTAAACAATGAGCTTGTAAAGCTTGAGCCCATGATATACCCATTATAACTGCTCTCAATCATTGAGCGCCCGTATCTTTGGCTGTTGTAGCCTATAATATGCGAATACAAATTATCAAATGGGTATTTGCGGATTTGCACACCGTCAGAAAATTCGCTGTAAGCAAGCCTCTCCCCGTCCCTGTCGGAAATATCCCCTCTTTTTATTTTGTTTTCACGCTGAAGGGTGCGGGGATTTGCCCCGTCATTAGCAAGTGCGGGGCCTTTGAATACCAAAAATACGGTTAGGTACAGCACAAGTCCCAAGAACATAGCGGAAAGCAGTATCAATGAATGCAGTATTTTTTTATTATATGACATCTGATATTTCCTCCGTATTACTGGATATTGCCTGCAAAATCGCCAAAGCCGCAAAACACGCCGCAAGGGAACTTCCTCCCGCACTCATAAAAGGAAGGGTAATCCCCGTCATGGGAATAAAATTTGTAACCCCGCCTATTATTATAAAGCTTTGAAAGGCAAACATTGCGCTAAGCCCAAGTGCCACAGCCTTGTTAAAGGGATTTGTAACCCGAAGCGCAATTTTTATTCCCCTGTACACCAGCATGAAAAACAAAAATATTACGGCGGTTCCGCCAATCATGCCCATTTCCTCGCAGATTGCGGCAAAAATAAAGTCATTTTTTATCTCGGGCACATTCCACGGCGAGCCCTGCCCTATCCCCGACCCTGCCACCCCGCCCGATGCCATTGCGTAGAGCGACTGCACAATTTGATGGCTTAAATCCCCCGGGTCAACAAAAGGGTCAAGCCATATTGCTATCCTCTGTTGAATATGTGTCATAAAGCGCACTCCCGCCAGTCCGCCTAAAACTGCAATTACAGCATTTGCCCCTAAAACCCACCACTTTTTGCCAAATACATATTGCATTACAAAATAAATCAGAAAATATAAGAGAGCCGACCCCCACTCCCTTTGCAGTACCATAAACCCTATATGCATATAAGCGGCGACCATAATTATAAGCTGTCTGCCGGTTTGCGAATTGAACATTCTCATGAAGGAATTTCCGTCATAATCTTCATTATATGGCGCTGAATAAAGTGCTGCCAGTGCAAGCACAAAGCTTATTTTTATAATTTCGGAGGGCTGAATGCTGAAAAGACCAAGGTTTAACCAGTTTTTTGAGCCTCCGCTTGCCTCCCCAAACAAAAGCGTTGCAGTAAAAAGCAAAAATGCAAACCCCAAGTAAACAATAATAAGAATAGGTTTGTGCCAAAACCTAAAGCTGCGATAGGCAAAAAGCACAACATAAAAGCCTGCCATCCCCAAATAAAAATATTTTATCTGGTCCAAGGCAACATTTGGGGTAAGCCTTAAAAGCTCAACAATACCTATTGTGAAAATCATTGAAACAATTAAAAAGAGGTAGTCATCACCAAGCGACATGAACAAGATTATGGAATACGATATCAAAACCACACCCAACACCGCCGCCGAGTAGTAAAGAACACGGGTGTCAATTTCACTTTTTGAAAAAAATAAAATTCCAAACCCAATCACATTTGAGATTAAAACAAGAAAAAGCGGTACCAATCTTTTCGCCTTATTCATCTTCGTTTTCCTCCCCGCCGTCCCCGTCAGTCATGAAAATGAACATAAGTTGACCTATTTCCAACTTGTCACCGTTTAAAAGCTCAATAGGGTCACCCAAAACGCTGTTGCCGTTTAAAAGAGTTCCGTTAGTGCTACCTAAATCACTCAAATAATAAACACCCTCTCGAAACAGTATCTCGGCATGGCGTTGCGACATAAAGGGGTCGTCTATAGAAATATCACACCGCCTATCACGCCCGATAACGATATCCTTTGAAATATTATAGCTTTCATAAACGGGGAAATCCAAGCTTTGACGCAAGTTCAAAAGCTTTAAATATGTCGAGGCGGCAATATCTCCCGATTTACGCCGGCTCATCACTGCAATATCTAAATTTACCATTTTAATAATTTTAAATATAAAAACGTATATCAGCAAAACGAAAATGTAGGTGAACAGCTTAGGAATAATTTCAAGCATATTATCACTCTCCAGCATCATGTTCCTGTTCAGGTCTTTTTACATGAATATATCATATGTTTTCATATAATGTCAAGTAATTGCTGCGCAATTTCCTATATTAGAAAAACCCCTGTGCGATGCACAGGGGTGTATGTTCCAAAAGTTTTCGCTCTATTATTTAATTTCAACCTTTGCGCCAACTTCTTCAAGCTTAGCTTTGTATGCTTCTGCATCTTCCTTGCCAATGGCTTCTTTGAGGGGCTTGGGAGCGCCGTCAACCAAATCCTTAGCTTCTTTAAGACCAAGACCTGTAATCTCACGAACAACCTTGATAACCTTAATCTTTTCTGCGCCAACCTCTGCCAATATTACGTCAAACTCTGTCTTTTCCTCAGCGGCAGCAGCACCTTCAGCAGGAGCGGCAGCAGCAGCTACAGCCATAGGAGCCGCAGCGGACACGCCAAATTCTTCTTCCAAAGCCTTTACAAGCTCACTCAGCTCCAACACCGTTAAAACCTTTACATCTTCAATTAATTTTGTTACTTTTTCACTTGCCATTTTTATATTCCTCCTAAATTAAATTTAATTCTTTTTTATGCTGATTTTTCGGCAATGGCGTTAAGCGCTACAACCAAGCCACGTATATTTGCGTTTAGAACATTTGCAAACCCACTTATGGGAGCGTTCATGCCGCCGAGCATCCTTGCGATGAGAACTTCTTTTGACGGCAGTGCTGCAAGCGCCTTTACCTCATCAACTCCGATAACCCTGCCATCTACAAAACCTGCTTTGATTTCCAGTTTGTCATTTTTCTTTGCAAATTCGCATAGAATTTTGGCTGCCGCTACAGGGTCATCCTCACTTATGGCTAAAGATGTGGGACCGTGCAAAATCGAATCCAAAGCCTCAAACCCAACTTCGTTTGCAGCAAAACGGGTTAATGTATTTTTTACAACCTTATATTCAATATTTGCTTCACGAAGCTTGTTACGAAGCTCGGTGTCCTCCTCAACCGTAAGACCCCTATAATCTGCCAAGACACCTGCCGCCGATTCCTTTAACTTCCTTGCCAAGGTAGCGGCCATTTCCTTCTTCTCTTGTAATATTTTTTCACTGGGCATATATTCCACCTCCTTGAAGTTATAATGTAACGTATCGGGGACATCCCTCAACAAGAACAAAAAAGGTTCCCCGCACACAGACAGAGAACCCCTAATAAGAGCATTTTTCTCCTCGGCAGGCTTTACGCAAAAGCTACCTGCTGTCTGCGGACTTTTATTAACATAACACAATATCTATAAATTGTCAAGCTTTATTCGGACAATCTTGATGGATTAACTTTAATACCCGGGCCCATCGTGGAGGCTATTGCCACACTTTTTAAATACTGACCCTTTGCCGCAGATGGCTTTGCCTTTATTACAGCACTCATCAGCGTATCAAAATTCTCAATAAGCTTTTCTTTCCCAAAAGAAACCTTTCCTATCGGGCAGTGAATTATATTGGTTTTATCAAGACGGTATTCTATTTTGCCCGCCTTAATCTCAGATATGGCACTGCTGATATCCATTGTAACCGTACCAGCTTTGGGGTTTGGCATCAGACCCTTAGGACCCAAAACACGCCCTATTCGCCCTACAACACCCATCATATCAGGCGTTGCGACAACCACATCAAATTCAAACCAATTTTCGCTTTGAATTTTCTGCACCAAATCCTCGGCACCTACAAAATCCGCCCCTGCGGCTTCCGCTTCACTTGCCTTATCGCCCTTGGCAAAAACCAAAACACGCACTGTTTTTCCCGTGCCGTTAGGAAGTACAACCGCACCCCTTACCTGCTGGTCTGCATGCCTTGAGTCGACCCCAAGTCTTATATGCGTTTCAACTGTTTCATCAAACTTAGCCTTGGCAGTGTTTATCGCAATTTCAAATGCTTCACCAACATCATAAAGCTTTGTGCGGTCAACCATTTTTGCGCCTTCAAGATACTTCTTTCCTCTCTTCAACTTCCAACCTCCTTGTGGTAATTCGGACCCGAAAATCCTCCCACTTATTCATTGTCATCAACCGTAACACCCATACTTCTGGCTGTTCCCGCCACCATGCTCATTGCGGCTTCAACACTTGCAGCGTTTAAGTCCACCATTTTTAGCTGAGCTATTTCCTGCAATTGACTTTTTTTGATTACTGCAACCTTGTCCTTATTGGGAACGCCCGAGCCGCTTTCAATTTTACAAGCCTTTTTTATAAGCACTGCTGCCGGCGGAGTTTTTGTAATAAATGAGAACGACCTGTCCGCATAGACCGTAATAACTACCGGTATTATAAGTCCGGCATCCTTCGACGTTCTTTCATTAAACTCCTTAGTAAACTGTACTATGTTTACACCGTACTGACCCAAGGCAGGACCTACCGGCGGTGCCGGAGTTGCCTTCCCTGCAGGGATTTGAAGTTTTATATATCCCGTAATTTTCTGCGCCATTAAAGTTACACCTCCTTGCAAACAAATGTGGTAATTCGGACCCGAAAGTCCTCCCACTCAAACCCGGTCACATGACCGTATATAACAAGCCATAGGCTTATTATGACAATATTTCAACCTGACTAAAGTCAAGCTCTACCGGGGTTTCACGCCCGAACATGGAAACGCAAACCCTCAGCTTTTGTTTTTCTATATTTATTTCCTCAATTATTCCGATAAAGCTTTCAAGAGGTCCGTCCGTAATACGGATATTGTCCCCCACCGCAAAATCAATCTTAATAACTCTTGTTTCAACACCCATAGCATCAACCTCAGCCTCCGTAAGCGGGATTGGTTTAGAACCCGGCCCCACAAAGCCTGTAACTCCTCGGGTATTTCTTACAATGTACCAGCTTTCATCCGTCATTACCATTTTTATGAACACATACCCCGGATAAACCTTGCGCATAACAATTTTCTTTTCTTCGCCCTTTTGCTCAACAACTTCTTCCATCGGCACCTTTATACCCTGAAAAAGCTCTTGCATGCCACGGTTTTCAATTGTTTTTTCTATATTTGCTTTAACCTTGTTTTCATAACCGGAGTATGTATGAACTACATACCATTTAGCATTAGCGCTCATATGATTTCCGAAGCCCAAAAAGGCCTCCGACCTCCTTTAATTTTACTGCTCCCCCAGGGAACTTATGAGGGCAGTATCATAATCGCTCCGTATGAAAATAAAAAGTCAAGAATCCAAATGGCTCCGCCTATAACCAAAATAAACAACAAAACAACTGCTGTGTTGTTTGTAATTTGACTGCGTGTAGGCCATACGACTTTTTTAAGCTCCGCAACGATATCCTTGAAAAACTTACCGATTCCAATAAAAAACTTTTTCATCAAAAACCCTCCAATTCACCTAACAGTCATACAAGGCTACCTTGTTTCCCTGTGAACCGTGTGCTTTCTGCAAAACCTGCAATATTTTTTTAATTCAAGCCTCTCCGGAGTGTTTTTTTTGCTTTTCATAGTATTGTAGTTGCGTTGTTTGCACTCAGAACAAGCTAATGTAATTTTAACTCTCACTAACCGACACCCCCTATTATCTTCGGATTGTACCGAATATATGACCCACATTTTTATAACGATGGAATTTGCCCAAACTTTGGTTACCGTGTAACAAAACCCATGTTTGCCGCAAAATCCAAAACGTTATGTCAGCGGACACCGTCCGCCTTTTTAAACACAAAAAAAAGACTTCAAACAGAAGTATTAATACTATACCATGCCGCAAGTTATATGTCAACTATTTTTTTCGAACATTTTCAAATTCTTTTTCCGAACTTGATAACTATTTGCTGCAAAAAGGGGGCTGTATCAAAAGACACAACCCCCCTGCACTTCTAAAAAATACGCCTTGCGGTATATAATTCACGGTTCATATCATCAATTGAAACCGTTCTCCCCGTCTGCGGAGAATGAATGTATGTATTGTTGCCAACGTATATCCCAACATGACCGCCGCCCCTGAAAAACACCAGGTCACCGGGTATTAAATTTTCACGGCTGACAGGCACGCCTATATTCATCTGTGAATATGAAGTCCTCGGCAGATTAACACCGAAATATGCGTAAACATATTTTACAAAACCGCTGCAATCAAAAGAATTCGGACCATTGCCGCCATATTGGTACGGCACTCCTATAAAATTCTTCGCATATGCCACAATATTTTCACCTGCTGTAGGTACGACCTCAGGTGTTCTCTCCTCCCCACGGGAAGTGATGGCCGCCTCCACCCGCTCAAGCCTGATATATTGGGAAAAAACAAATGCCTCCCCACCGTTGTATGAAACCTTGTACCAATCACCTTCAGTGTTTAAAACCGTAAGCGCCGCCCCGTTGTAAACCAAACCTGCCACTCCGTACGAGGTGCCCGGTCCTTGTCTTATGTTTAGTGCGCTTGCGGTTACATAACCCACGGCATTAGCAAGAGCCCATACCGGAAACATAGAAACCAATATAACCACAAGCATGAATGAACATAATTTTTTCAACATTTCATTTTCTCCTTTTCCGGACAAGCAGAGGAAAAAGTAAACTAAATATGTAAGCTTGTCCTTTAACACAATAGGGATTATACACTATCTTTTATATTTTGTCAAACTTTTTTAACAACTTTTTAATAAAATTTTATAATCCTTGCAAAAATACTTTCTCATATAACCTTGCAAACGCCTTGTTTAAGGCATTTTTGAGGTTTTGTGCTATTTTGAACACAGAAAAAAATTAACAAAGTTATTCTTGCTAAACAGGCTTTTATTTGTTATCCTATGTATATATTAAATTTGACAGGGTGATTTTTTGAAAATTGTATTGGGAATAGAAACCTCATGTGACGAAACTGCGGCATCCGTAACCGAAGGAGGGCGCAGGGTTTTGAGTGATGTAATATACTCACAGGTGGATTTACACAAAAAATTCGGCGGGGTAGTGCCCGAGGTTGCCTCAAGAAAACATATGGAAGTTATTTCCGTAGTAGTTGAGGAGGCACTTGAGCGGGCAAATATTAAAAAAAATGATTTGGATGCGGTAGCGGTTACAAATGGTCCCGGGCTTATAGGTGCCCTGCTTGTGGGACTTTCCTTTGCAAAGGGTTATTCCTATGCCACCAGAAAACCGCTTGTACCCGTAAACCATATTCATGGACATATAGCTGCAAATTATATAGCCCACCCAACCCTTGAGCCGCCTTTTGTATGCCTCGTTGCATCAGGCGGGCACAGCCATGTGCTGTTTGTGGAGGACTATAATAAATACAAGGTTTTAGGTGCAACTTTGGACGATGCTGCGGGAGAAGCATTTGACAAGGTGGCAAGGGTTCTTGGGCTTGGATACCCGGGCGGCCCGCTTTTAAGCGATATGGCGCAGAAGGGAAACCCTGATGCGATACCCTTTCCGCGCCCTATAAACGGGCTTGATTTTAGTTTTAGCGGGGTTAAAACATCTGTTATAAATTATGTCCATAAAATGAACCAAAGTCAGACCCCGTTTTTTCCGGAGGATGTTGCCGCATCCTTTGAAGCGGCAGTTACAGGGGTTTTAACCGATGTTACGATGGCGGCGGCACGGCAAGCAGGTGCCAAGAAAATTGCCATAGCGGGAGGTGTTGCGGCAAACAGGGTTTTGAGAGAGCGCATGAAAAATGCGGCTTTTGATGCGGGGATGGAGTTTTACCTGCCGCCTGGGCACCTTTGTACGGACAACGGGGCGATGATATCCTGTGCGGGATATTACGGCTTGATTTCGGGTGTCTCCTCACCCCTTAATTTAAATGCCCACGCAACTTTGAAAAGCTTTTAAATATAGCGATAGCCCCCAAAAGCTTAAAAAATAAGCCTTCAGGGGCATCTATTTTAACAGCCGCGGCTGACACTATATAATATGAGCAAAACACGAAAAAGTGAAGGATTGTATTTATGTTTTTTTTGAAAAATCCGAACTTGCCCAAAAAAAAGGTGATTGCTGCCGTTGCATGGGATTGCGACGCAACGAAAAACCTTGAAGTGGAAATTCTTATACCCACATTTCCCGTAAGTACCCTGCCCTATCCCCTTAATTTTCATGCGGACCTTCAATTGCATCATATGGGAGGAAACACCTTTTTATCTTGCCCGGAGGCATATGAGTATTATAAACAAAAGCTTTCGCCCCTTGGGGCTTATATCATAAAAGGAGAAACCGGTTTGAGGTGTAACTACCCGGAAGATATAGCATATAATATAGCAAGGATTAGGGGTATCGCAATCCACAACACAAAGTATACCGACCCTGAAGCAAAAAAATATTTTAGTGAAAACGGTGTAATTTTACATCATGTAAATCAGGGGTACAGCAAATGCCAGGTTGCGGTATGCGGCAAAAACCATATTATAACCTCGGACCCCGGCATTTATGCCGTTGCAACGGGATGCGGCTTAAACACTCTTTTAATTGAACAGGGGCATATTTTTCTTGAAGGTTTTGACTATGGTTTTTTCGGCGGCTGTGCGGCTTTGACAAAACCCGGCGAGTTATATCTCACCGGAAGTATAAAAAATCATCCTTCGAGGAATAAAATATATGCTTTTTTGGAAAAACATCATATAGAGCTATTTGAATCCGCAGAAAGTCCTCCAGTTGATATAGGTTCAATTATATGTATAGCATAACACCCGGGAGGTGAATTTATTGCAGCAAAAATTGTCGGTAACAGGGGATATTGACTCTCTTTTCAGAGTGTTGCCCCGCCAAAGTGGTATAAAGACGGAAAAAGACGACCAAACTCTTGTATTTTCCGCCGCCACACCTGATGCGATGGTCAAATTCAAGCGCTCGCTTGCGATATGGCTGTCAGATATAATTGTTGAAAATTATGAGATAAAATATATTGAAAAAGCTTTAAACAGAAAATACTGCCATTTAAGCTCCGCCGAAAAACGGGAGATTTTAAGTCAGGCGGTAAACGAAACCACCGCCCCCCAATTTGAAAACCGTCAGGATTTAATATCCTCACGCCTTTTTGATTATTTGTCGGGCTCGGATATACTTTTAATAGATGGTTTTGTAAACTTCCGCTTAAAAGAGTATAAAGAAAGCCTTGCCGATGCGGTGGACAAAGCTGTTGACCGTTATTTAACCGAGCGTGAATACAGCGAATTTATAAACCTTTTAAGGTACTTTGTGCAGATGCAAGAGCCGAGGGAACCTGTAATACACATAGTGTCTACAACCTACGGACGCTACAGCCTCTACGATGAGAATGCGAACGAAATAACCCACCAATGTATAGAGGATTTTATGGAGTCGGTGGGGGACACCAAAGTCAATTTTGACGACCTTTTAATAAGCTCTCTCATAACACTTGCCCCTATTAAAACCGTTATCCATAACGGCGGCGGGATAAAAAACCGTGAGGTTTTGGAAACCATATATAAAGTTTTTGAAGGAAGTGTTACAGCATGTGACGGTTGTTCCCTTTGTGAAAAATATTTGAAATAATTGTTGATTATTAGACACAATACTGATATACTGGTGTTATTATTTTTTAGGAGTGATAATTTTGAAAAAGCGCCTTATATTACTATCTGTGTCTTTGCTATTGACATTTGTACTTTCGGGATGCTTCACACAGGAATCAACCATCAAAATCAATCTGGGCGGAAGCGTGAAGGTTGAAACGGAAATGCTTGGAACCCCCGAGGGCATAAGTACCGCCTTTGGCGTTGCCAGTTTCGAGGAGAATATTGACACTTTTATTGAGTCTCATACGGACTATATCGAGTCTAACCCCGAGGATATTAAGTCACTGACGCTTGAAGAAGTAAACAGGGATATCGACGGTGTAACATATCAGGGAATACATGCGGTAATGGGATATAACAGTGTCGGTCAGATGCTTGCATCGGGGGTTTTTTCAAATTTGACACAGGGCTTGCCGATAGTTAATTACAGCGGCGTGCCTTCCGGTATATACATGACTGAAAAGCCGTCAATGTTTGGAGTAACATATTCCGGCAAAGGCGATATTACTATTTCCGACCAGGGAATGGGGGCAGAAGGCCTTGAAAATGCAAGTATAAGCCAAACCTTTGTGTTCCCGTCACTTTTTGTAAAGAGCAATGCAACCGAAAAGTCTGCACTTGGAATGGGGCACACATGGAAGGCGTCATATAACACGCCTGCGGAGGTTTCGTTTAGCGCCTTTGTTCCAAACCCGGCCCTTGTGGTTGCTACAATTTTAATTGTGCTGTTGGCTGTTTGGGTAGCACTTTTGCTGGCTGCACAGAAAAAGACAGTGATAGTTGCCGTCGAAGATGACCTCGAAGGCGAAGGGGTTTTGCCCGAGCAGATTTCAATTGACGAATTATCCGAGGAATACGAGAACGGCATTGATTTTGATGATGAAGTCGAGGAAGTTTTACCGGAAGATGAACCTCCCTCAGATGACGAGGAAGAAGATTCCGAGGAGTAATTACTTAGCAATCAAAAGAGGGCACGGATTAATTTCCGTGCCCCTTTTTTGTATTGATACTATTTATTTATTCGAACAATTTCCTCCGCCCTGCCGTCTTTATTTGTTTTTATAAACACAGCATTAACCCTGCGTTCACCCTCTGCCCCTTCAAAGCGGGAATAAACAGCAGAGGTAAAACGTGAAATTGCAATTTCCTTTTTTGCCCCTAATACGGAATGCAAAGCCCCGCACATACCCACATCTGTCATATAAGCCGTTTTGTTTGGCAGAATACATTCGTCCGCCGTTTGAACATGTGTATGTGTTCCAAAAACTGCGCTCACCCTGCCGTCAAGATAATATCCCATTGCCTTTTTTTCACTGGTAGCCTCGGCATGAAAGTCCAAAACAACATGCTCCGCCTTTCCCTTTATTTCCTCTAAAACCTCATCAATTGCGAAAAAGGGGTTTGACACGGGCAAATCCATATACAACCTTCCCAAAAGGTTTATAACCGCAAGTTTTTCGCCGTTTTTTGCGGTAAAAATAAAATACCCCTGACCGGGGTCACCCTTGGGCAGGTTATACGGACGAATTATATTGTATTCGTCAAACAAATTAATAATTTCCTTCTTCGAGTAAACATGGTTTCCCATTGTGAAAACGTCTACCCCCGCCCTTGACAGGTCATATGCCGTGTCACGGCTAAGACCAAAGCCCCCCGCCGCATTTTCACCGTTTGCAATGCATACATCGGCATTATATTCTTCCCGCAGGTCATAAATTCTATCAAAGACAGCCTCCCTGCCGCTTCTTCCGCATATATCGGCAAAAAACAAAATATTCAATATATCACTCCATTTAAATATTCTATCATAAATCCGAAGGATTTTGATATAATGTCGCATCACCATTTCCGAACACAAGCGTGAAAAACTTCGGCGATGAGTAAAATCAACGTGCAATAACTGTTTTGCAGTTAATTGCATCATAAAAATTATTATACGGGACTGCGGCATATGCCGCAGTCCCGAAAATAATTATTTTGCATATTCAACCGCACGGGTTTCCCTTATTACATTAACCTTAATCTGTCCCGGATATTCAAGTTCATTTTCGATCCGTTTTACAATTTCACGGGCAATAAGCAATGCGCTCTCATCGTTTACGTCCTCGGGCTTAACCATAATTCTAACTTCTCGACCGGCCTGTATTGCATAGGATTTTTCAACCCCTTGGAAGGAGTCTGCAATCTCCTCAAGCTTTTCAAGGCGTTTAATATAAGTTTCTATATTCTCCCTGCGTGCCCCCGGGCGTGCAGCGGAAATAGCATCTGACGCCTGAACGATACATGCTATTAAAGTACTTGGCTCAACATCGCCGTGGTGGGCATGGATTGCATGGATAACCTCTTTACCCTCCTTATATTTCTTGGCTATATCAACACCTATTGTAACATGGGATCCCTCAATTTCATGGTCAACCGCTTTGCCGATATCATGCAAAAGCCCTGCTCGTTTTGCTATTGTAATATCAGCACCAAGTTCTCCCGCAATAAGCCCTGCAAGGTGGGACACCTCAACAGAGTGTTTTAACACATTCTGACCGTAACTGGTCCTAAACCTCAGTTTACCCAAAAGCTTTATAAGCTCCGGATGCAGACCGTGGACACCCGTTTCAAAGGTTGCGTGTTCACCCTCTTGCTTAATAGTGGCATCAACCTCTTTTTTAGCTCTTTCAACCATTTCCTCAATTCTCGCAGGATGAATTCTACCGTCAACAATAAGCTTTTCAAGCGCCACCCTGGCAATTTCCCTTCTTATAGGGTCAAAGCCCGACAGGATAACCGCCTCAGGCGTATCGTCAATTATCAAATCAATTCCTGTAAGCGTTTCAAGGGTTCTGATATTCCTTCCCTCACGCCCTATTATCCGCCCCTTCATCTCGTCATTCGGAAGGGACACAACCGAAACCGTCGTTTCCGCAACATGGTCTGCGGCACATTTTTGAATTGCAAGCCCTAAAATATTCTTGGCACGGTTTTCAGCCTCTTCTTTAGCCTGGTTTTCTATCTCTTTAATCATTATAGCCGTCTCATGACGAACTTCATTTTCAATATTTTTGAGAAGATAATCCTTGGCTTCCTCAGCAGTCAGCCCCGATATTTTTTCAAGCAACTCTATTTCTTTGTTTTTAAGCTTTAAAACCTCTTGCTTAACATCTTCAACACTTTTCAGCTTTTCATTTAACTTTTCTTCTTTAGTTTCGATGTTTTCTGTCTTTTTGTCAAGGTTTTCTTCTTTTTGCTGAATCCTTCGCTCTTGGCGGCTTAAATCACTCCGCCTCTCACGAACTTCCTTTTCATATTCCAGCCTGTTTTTATGAAGCTCTTCTTTAGCTTCAACCAAAATTTCTCGTTTTTTGCTTTCAGCGGCTTTTTTAGCCTGGTTTACAATATCCTTCGCCTTTTCTTCGGCACTTCCTATTTCAGCCTCCGCAATCTTTTTCCTGTATGCAACTCCTATCTGAAAGAAGATTATTGATGAAATAATTGCAATTGCCAGCAGCACTCCGCTGATGATATAAACTGTAACGGGTTCTATAACTCACACCTCCTTAGTAAAATTGTATAAATTTTTCAACACACAATTAATCCATATCCATGCAATATGTATATGCCGAGCAAAGCATACACTATTTATATAGTTTAATCTTTTTTTTCACACTTGTCAAGAAAAATCATGCATTCTTCTGAATTTTACAGGCTCGAACCGTGTTTTTCATAAGCATTGCCCTTGTCATCAGCCCAACACCCCCCGGAACAGGGGTAATAAAGCCCGCCACCTTTGACACTCCCTCAAAATCCACATCTCCGCACAGCTTGCCGTCTGCACGGTTCATACCGACATCTATTACAACCGCTCCCTCCTTCACCATATCCGCAGTTATAAAGTTGGCACGTCCTACCGCCGCTACCAATATATCCGCGTTTTTTGTTTTGGAAGCAAGGTCATGTGTTTTCGAATGACAAACCGTAACCGTGGCATTACTATGCAAAAGCATCATTGCCTGCGGTTTTCCTACAATGTTGCTGCGCCCCACAACCACGCAGTCACGCCCTTCGATGGATATCCCGCTTTCACGGATAAGCTCCATCACACCGCCCGGGGTACAGGGCACAAAATCATAATTACCTATCATTATTTTACCCACGTTTACGGGGTGAAAAGCGTCAACATCTTTAGCGGGGTCAATTGCATAAATCACTTTTTCCTCGTTAATATGCTCAGGCAACGGAAGCTGAACCAATATTCCGTTCACATCCTCCCTGCCATTTAACACTTCAATAATTTCCAATATCTGTTCTTCGCTGGTTTCCCTCGGCAGGGCATACTCCTCCGAGTAAATTCCTATTTCCTCGCAGTCCCTCTTTTTCCCGTCCACATAAACACGGGATGCGGGGTCCCCCTCCACGATTATAACCGCAAGCCTTGGCATAATACCTTCATTTTTTAATTTTTGAACCGTTTCTTTTAAACTTTCCTTTATTCTTTTGGACACCTTTTTTCCGTCTAAAATTGTTGCCGGCATTTTTATTCTCCTTCCTTGGTCTTATAAGACAATCGGGTGAATTGCCTATTAAATCCGTCCTTCCCGCCTCTGTCAAAGCCTTATAAACCGTTTCGTAATTTTCGGGCTTAGAAAACTGTAAGAGAGCCCTTTGCATTGCTTTTTCCTTTTGTGTTTTGGGAACATATATTTGCTCCCCGCTCATGGGGTCTACCCCCGTGTGATACATGGCAGTGGATATGGTGCCGGGTGTCGGATAAAAATCCTGCACCTGCTGCGGGCGCAGATTATTTTTCTTTAAAAACACAGCAAGTTCTATTGCCTCCCTCAGCCCGCTGCCCGGATGGCTTGACATGAGGTATGGAACCAAATACTGCTCCTTACCCAACTTTTTATTTGCATCATAAAACTTTTCACTAAAGCGTTTGTACACCTCCGCCGGGGGTTTCCCCATGGCACGCAAAACCTTGTTCGAAACATGCTCGGGCGCAACTTTTAACTGTCCGCTGACATGGTGCTGGCAAAGTTCACCCAAAAACTTGTCGTTCTTATCCTGCAAAAGGTAATCATAGCGAATACCCGAGCGTATGAAAACTTTTTTTATCCCTTCAATGGAGCGCATTTCACGAAGAATATCAGAGTATTCGGCATGGTCAGCATCAAGATTTTCACAGGGTTTTGGAAAAAGACATCGCTTGTTTTTGCATGAGCCGTATTTAAGCTGTTTTTTGCAGGCGGGTCGCCTGAAATTCGCCGTAGGTCCCCCCACATCATGTATATATCCTTTAAAATCAGGGTTGTAAACCATATTTTTAGCCTCGTTTACAAGCGATTCCTTACTTCGGCTTTGCACAATACGCCCCTGATGAAAGGTTAATGCACAGAAATTGCAACTGCCAAAACATCCCCTCTCCGAGGTAATGCTAAAACGAACCTCGGCAATTGCCGGTACCCCCTCGGGGTACATGGGATGCACCTCACGAGTGTAGGGCAGCGCATAAACCCTGTCAAGCTCCTGCCTTCCAAGCGGCATTTGCGGCGCATTTTGCACCAAAAATTTGCCCTGATGCGCCTGAGCCATTACCTTGCCCGTCACAGGGTCTTGGTTTTCATATTCAAGTTTTACCGCCCGGGAATATTTTAGTTTGTCTGCCCGAACCTCCTCGAATGAGGGCAGAGCAATGGCATCCATCGGCATTTCTCCCGAAAGATAACAAGTGCCCCTAATCCATGTAATATTTTTTATCCCTATACCACTGTCAAGGGCGTCTGCCACCTCTGTAATTTGGTTTTCGCCCATGCCATATCCAAGCAAATCCGCACGGCTGTCTACCAAAACACTTCTTCTTACACGGTCCTCCCAGTAATCATAATGCGCAAATCGGCGCAGGCTTGCTTCAATGCCTCCTATTATAACAGGAATGTCGCCAAACGCCTCCCTGATGCGGTTTGTATAGACAATAACGCACCTGTCCGGCCGCATACCCGCACGCCCCCCGTGGGAATACGAGTCATCCCGACGGGGCTTTCTTGCCGCAGTATAGTGATTTACCATTGAGTCAATATTCCCGCCCGAAATTAAAACCCCAAGGCGGGGGCGCCCAAGTTTTAAAAAGTCGTCTTTACTCCTCCAATCGGGCTGGGGCAAAATAGCCACCCTGTACCCCTGCGCCGTGAGAACCCTCGAAATTATTGCATGGGCAAATGCGGGGTGGTCAACATACGCATCCCCCGTTACAAGCAGGAAGTCATAATACTCCCAGCCAAGCTCATCCATATCATTTTTACAAACGGGCAAAAACCCTTCAGAAACCGATGACATTATAACCTCTATTCTGTATTCATGCTCATTTCATAAAACTCCTGACGGGTTATTAAAACCTGCCTGGGTTTGGAGCCCTCATGAGGACCTATAATCCCCCTTGCCTCCATTTGGTCCACAATTCGCCCGGCACGGCTGTAACCCACTTTCAGTCTGCGCTGTACAAGAGAGACCGATGCCTGCCCCGCATCAACCACTATTTCTATCGCCTGCGGCAGCAGCTCGTCCGCGGCACCTTCATCTTCTTCTTTCTCTCCGCCGCTTTGAATTTTTTCAAGGATTTCCTCATCGTAAGTTGCGTCAAAGCCATTTTTAATGTAATCTACAATATTCTCAACCTCTTTGTCGGAGATATAAGCACCCTGAACCCTTGTCGGCTTTGACGCACCCACCGGCAGGTACAGCATATCCCCCCTACCCAAAAGTTTTTCCGCACCCATCATATCAAGAATCGTCCTCGAATCAATTTGGCTTGACACCGCAAAAGAAATCCTCGACGGAATGTTTGCCTTTATAAGACCGGTGATAACATCCACCGAAGGTCTTTGGGTTGCAATTACAAGGTGCATCCCCGCCGCACGTGCCATCTGTGCCAGGCGGCATATTGCATCCTCAACATCGTGGGGGGCAACCATCATAAGGTCTGAAAGCTCGTCAATAATAATAACTATTTTCTCAAGTAAATCAAGCTCCTCCTGTAAGGCATAGTCATTGTAGCCGCCAATATCCCGCACATTGCAGTCGGCAAACATTTTATACCTGTTTGTCATCTCACTAACCGCCCAGTTTAACGCACCCGCCGCTTTTCTCGGGTCGGTCACAACAGGAATTAAAAGGTGTGGTATGCCGTTATATACACCAAGTTCCACCACCTTAGGGTCAATCATCAAAAGCTTAACCTCATTGGGGTTTGCCTTATATATAATACTTGTTATAAGCGTGTTTATGCTTACACTTTTACCCGAACCGGTAGCCCCCGCAATCAACAGATGTGGCATTTTTGAAATATCCGCCACAATGGGTTTACCCGATATATCCTTGCCGAGGGCAAACGCTGTTTTTGATTTGAAGCTTGTAAATTCTTTTGACTCCAAAACATCCTTAAGTGAAACCGTGGAAATAGACTGGTTGGGAATTTCAATACCAACCGCCGCCTTCCCCGGGATGGGCGCTTCAATACGAACGCCGAAGGCCGCAAGGTTTAGGGCAATATCATCCGCAAGGTTTACAATTTTGCTAACTTTAACCCCTGCGCTCGGCTGAAGTTCAAACCTTGTCACACTGGGTCCCCGGCTGACCTCAAGCACCTTTGCTTCCACCCCGAAACTTTTCAGCGTGTCAACAAGTTTTTTTGCTTTCTCCCTTAAATCCTCCGGCTTTATCTTTCCGGTAGATGATGCATGGTTTTCAAGCAGACTGGGGGGTGGGAATTTATAATCAATAACCGGCTTTGCCTTTTCTATTTCCTTTTCAATCTCCTCGGCATCCACCGCTTTCACCTTTTTTTCGGCAGGCTTGTCCGCCTCGGGTGCAGGCTTTTCCTCCACCGCATCGGATAATCCCAATTGGTCATTAGTAAATATTTTTATTTCAGGTTCAAACGGTTCCTCCTCCTTTTTGGGGGGAGTTGTTTCCCTCTTATTTTTTAATTTTGACTCATATTCATATACATATTCTTCTTTTTCTTGCTGTGAACGTTCCCTTATTTTCTCCGCCGCTGATTTTAGGATGTCGGATAATGAAATTTTGGTAAGCGCAATAATCATAATCACCGCAAGCGCCAAAAGCAGTACAAATGCTCCCCACTTGCTGGCAAAGAGGGCAAGCGGGGTTGCAATTATGCCGCCTATAACCCCTCCGCCTTCATTTAATATTCCCAGGTGATAATAGTCCACAACACCGGTAAATTCATATGATGAAAACAGGTGGAAAAACGCACTGACAATAAAGAGTATGCCGCCTGTCAGCAGTATGCCCCGTGTGCTTATCTCTCTCTTTATTATAAATTTTACCCCTCCATAGGTTACCAAAGCGGGCAGCACAAACGAAGGTATACCAAGCATACCCCTGCCAAAGCTTTTTAAAAACTCTCCAAAGGGACCCGTGGCATCAAAATAAAAGCTTAGTATTAAAATTACACCAAACGCCGTGAGCAAAACCGCCCAAATTTCTGAAACAAGCGGATTTTTCTGCGGTTTTTCTGCCTGCTTCGGCTTGGTCTTGCCCTTTGTAATCCTGCGCCTCTGTTCCATAATAAATTGCCTTTCCGACCCGTGAAAATTCTTAAAACCTTCCCCTGCGGGTCACAGAACAAAGGTTTTAGACGGTTTACCTGACAATACTAAGCACGACGGTAAGCACTCCCGCCGCTGCACAATAGTAAGAAAACATATGAAATTTCTTATCTTTTATAAGTTTAAGTAAAAACTTTATCGCCGCAAATCCGCTTACTGCGGAAACCGCCACACCAAAAACAGCGGGACCCACAGGCATATGAAAACCCGTTCCGACTACATCTTTAAAATCCAAAACCGCCGCACCCAAAACTGCCGGGATTGACAGCAAAAATGAAAATTTAATGGCAAACTCTCTCCCAAAACCCGCAAAAAGCCCTCCCACTATCGTAGAGCCCGAGCGGCTGATACCCGGTATAATTGCCGCCGCCTGAAACAGCCCCACAAATACCGAGGATGAAATCCCCGCATTTTCGGCAGTTTTTCTGCCGCTTACAATCCTGTCGCTTATGTACAAGAGAAATGCGGTTATCATCAGCCCAATCCCCACAACATAAAGATGTTTTGAAGGGATTTCTTCAACAAAATCTTTAATCAAAAACCCGACTATCGCAGCGGGGATAGTTCCCAAAATAAGCATTACAACAAGCCGCCTGTAAGGGGTTTTCATGTTCGGTTTCCCCCGAAGTGCATCCCAAACCATACCAAAAAACTCTTTTATAAGTATCCCGATATCCCTGTAATACACTGCAAAAACCGCCGCCAATGTACCCAGATGCAAGAGAATGTCAAATGTCAGCGAAGCCTCAAAAAAATCCCCGCCGAACAAATTTTTAAAAATTGCAAGATGACCCGAGCTTGAAACGGGCAAAAACTCAGTCAAACCCTGTACAAGCCCTAAAATACCGGCTTTTAAATATTCCATATTCCCCTCCGAAGCAAATTTACTGTCTGCTATTTAGTATAACATACTAAAAGATTTTTTTCTATATTTTTCTAAAAAATTTTCCGTCTTAAGTTCCATAGCCTTTCCGCCTATAAAATAAAAATAATAAATTCATCATTCCTTATTGTGAGCGGGTAAGGCGGATAATGGAACTTATGCGCATCGCCGTCTCGTCCGCAGACGAGAATTTCGGCGGCGCGGTAAATTCCGCCGGAGGCTTTAGTTTGAATTTATTCAAACTAATTTCCATAGCCTTTCCGCCTATAAAATAAAAATAATAAATTCAAACTAAAAAATTCCCATTGTTTTCATTACCATCATTCCTGAAAAAATAGTGAAAAAGCACATTGCAGTGCTGATTATAACTATATTCCCCGCAAGGTGGTAGTCCCCGCCCATGTTCCTCGCCATGGTGTAACTTGAAATTGCGGCAGGTGTTGCTAAAAACAAATACATCACGCCAAGCTTTGCCCCTTCAATCCCCACAAGCCATGCGGGAAATATGAACACAAGGGGTGTTAGGAGTGTTTTAATAACAGAGGCAATAACGGCAAGTTTCATGGTTTTTTTTGCTTTTGACAGCACAAACGAGCCGCCTATTACAATCAGCGACAGGGGAACGCACATCTGGCCTATGTATTCAAGAGGTTTCATAATTACCACGGGCAACGAGATTTTTAAAAGAGAAACAATCACCCCCAGTGCCGCACCTATGATTATCGGGTTTTTCGCAATGCCTTTAAGTGTCTTACTAATTCCCCCTTCGGAGGACAGAAACCTTGTCAGGAGTACCACCGCAAGAACATTGTATACAGGTACGCAAATCGCCAAAAGAACGGATGCGTTTACGGCTATCTCGGGCGAAAAAAGCGCTTTGGTCAAGGGCACACCCAAAATCGCATAATTTGAACGGAATATACCCTGCGCAAAAGAAGCCCTTATTTTTCTGTCCTTCACCGAACCCGATGCAAACAGAGCCACAAAAAACATAATAACCGTTATCAGCACCGCTACCAAAACCAGTTTTCCGTCAAATTCTTCCGTAATGTTTATCGTGGCAATATCAAGAAAAACCATCGTGGGCAGGGCTACCCTAAACACAAGGTTGTTTGCCTTTTCGGTAAAAGCGTCATTAATGATATCAATTTTTTTCAGGAACGCACCTAGCCCCACCAGTAAAAATATAGGCACAATACCGTTTATACAACTTATGAGATTTTGTAACATACTTTCCTCCTAAAATTAAAAAACAAATTATGAGTATTGGCGCATCCCCCCAAACTGTGTACAGGGTTTTGCCTTTCCCCGGCAAAACCTCCTCCGTCAGAGAACCTTCGCCGCTTTCGTCTATTACCTTTCCGTCGGGAGTTATTATACAATTTACACCCAAATTTGCGCTTCTTATCAGGTACCTTCCGTTTTCGACCGCCCGTAAAACCGAATGGGCAAGGTGCTGTGTTATCGCCTGTGTGCCATAAAACCATGAATCATTCGTGGAAACACAAAGTACCTCCGCACCATCCAAAACCGCATCTCTTGCAAGAGACGGAAAGATAGAATCAAAGCATATCATTCCGCCTATTTTACCGTACTTGGTACTCACAACCGATGAATGCCCCCAAGGCATCACATCCTCCTCAGGCGGGCTGACCTCGTCGATTGACGGCATAAAAATGCGAACTGCGCTCCGCATGGGAGTATATTCTCCAAAAGGCACGGGACGCTTTTTCCCATATACTCCAATATCCTCGCCTTCCTCCATGACATAAACAGCGGAGTAATTAACGTCCGTGTTATAATATCCTCCCGCAAGAAGGGTAATTCCGTAATCTTCTGCGGTTTTCTTATAATCATTTATGTACATGGCGCCCTTTTGGGGGTTTACGGGCACTGCCGTTTCAGGCCACAACACAAAATCCGCAGTTTTGGCAGCTTCTTTTGTAGCTTCAATATATTGCTCCTTAGCAGCCAAAACCTTTTCCGCTTTCATCTTTTCGGCAGGAGGTATATTAACCCAAACGGGTGCCGCCAAAAACCCATCTCCAAATTCCACACCCGTGGGAATTGCCGAAAGAGAAAATATTGCCGTCAGAAGAAAAATTGCCGCACCGATATACCGCACATTTTTAAACGACAGCGCCAAAAAAGCATTAAATCCGATTATTATAAAACTTATAAACAGACTGCCGAAAATTGACGTACTTTGAATAAATGCGGGGTACATATATTGCGACACGGCAAGCCGACCCCAGGGCATAGCAAGAGGACCCATACCCTGAAGCCACTCGGAGATGCAAAACAATGCCGCTGCAGAAAATGCAAACCATGCACCATTTTTGATAAATGAATGCAAAAAAAACAGTGCCGCAGACAATATAAGCGCCAGTATAAGGCTTAAAACCACCCATGCCAAGGTAACCAAAATAATGCTGCGGGCACCGTATATGCCTGCATTTGCCAAGGGATGAAGCTTAAAAAGCCACGAAAGAAGGGGAAAGTAAAATGATACGGAAAATAAAAAAGAGGAAACCACCGCATCTTTCCTTGTCTTAACTTTATAAAGAACAGTATAAAAAAACGGAACAAAAGAAACCCATGCCAAAAACCCGGCGGACGGCAAAAAAGCCGCCGCCGTTAAAAGCCCTGATAAAATAGGCGAAAAGAATATCAGCCTTCTATTCATAGCCATCAATCTTCGAAAATTTCCCTTAAAAATGTAAATTCAATATCTCCGGCACCTTTTAGTCCTTCGTGACCAAAATCGGGATAAAGTATGTATTCTTTCTCGCTTTGGATTTTATTGTACGCCGCAAACTGTGTTGAGGGCGGGCACGTTGTGTCCATCAGCCCTGTAAACATCAACACCTTTGCACGTATCCGTTTTGTCATATTCTGTATGTCAATATACCCAAGCTTTTCAAAAATTTCATATTCCCTTTCATGCCGAGGGTCAAAGCACCTGAAATATTTTTCAATTTCTTCGTATGCCCCTTTTGCCAGATCCATATCCCAAACCCTTTTATAGTCAGATAAAAACGGAAACCTCGACACCGCCCTTTTAACTTCGGGAACAAGCGAGACACATACAAGCGTAAGCCCTCCGCCTTGAGAGCCGCCGACAGCGCAAAGTTTTTCTCCGTCAACCTCCGAGAACGAAGATACAACCTTTGCAAGTATTGCCGTGTCAAGAAACATCTGCACAAAAAGCATATCCTCGGGCGGTCCGTCAACCCCCCGTATAAATTGCCCTCTAAATGTAGTTCCGACAGTGCCGCCAACGTCCTGTGATTTCCCGCCCTGTCCCCGACAATCCATTGCAGCAACGCAAAACCCTTCGGATACATATTTTAAGTATTCGCTCCATTCTCCGGATGAACCTGAATAACCGTGGAAACACAAAATAGCGGGCGCATTGCTCACTATGTTTTTAGGGCGCAAATATTTTGCGTATATTCTTGCCCCCTTGGTACCTGTATAATATAAATCAAAGCATTCGGCAACACTGCTCTTAAAATCACTTTCTACAAGCTTGACATCCGGGTTTATTTTATCAAGTTCACTAAGCCTTGCATCCCAGAACTCGTCAAAATCCTCCGGGCATGGGGTTGAGCCGTTATATTTCAGCAGTTCTTCAACCGGTTTATCAATCATTGGCATAATAATCTCTCCATTCTATAGGGGCAAACATTTTTTCATGTTAGCCGCTATCCTTACCCAATTAAAATTTTAATGTATGCCTTTTTCCCCCGTTTGGCAATAATACCGTTTTCTCCAAAGTCCTCTGCCGTGAAGGCTTCATCAATTGATGTAACCTTTCGGTCATTTATGGTAAGACCGCCCTGCGTTACAAGCCTGCGTGCCTCAGATTTTGAGGGTAAAAACCCCGCCGCCGTAACAAGGTCAAGTACATTTATTCCGTCTCCAATATCCCCTTCCGAGATAAATGCCGTGGGCATGTCATCCGAAATTCCGCCCCGTGCGAAAATTTCGGCAGCAGCTTCCGCCGCCCGCTTTGCCTCATCCTCACCGTGAACCAAGGCGCACACTTCATATGCCAAGCGCTTTTTCGCCTCATTCAGCTCCTGCCCGCTCATTTTTTCGTACTCTTTTATTTCTTCCATGGGCACAAAGGTAACAAGCTTTAGCATACGCACTACATCCGCATCATCAACATTTCTCCAATATTGATAAAAATCATAGGGAGAAACCTTCTCGGGGTCAAGCCACATGGCACCGGATGCGGTTTTGCCCATTTTCTTTCCGTCGGACGTTGTTAAAAGTGTAAAAGTCATACCATACACTTCACGCCCTTCAACCCTTCGCACAAGCTCAATCCCGCCTAAAATATTGCTCCACTGGTCATCACCGCCAAGCTCCAGCTTACAGCCGTACTGCCTATTTAAAACCAAAAAGTCATAGCTTTGCATAAGCATGTAATTAAACTCAATAAACGAAAGCCCCTGCTCAAGCCTTGATTTAAAGCATTCCGCCGTAAGCATACGGTTTACTGAAAAATGTACACCCACCTCACGCAGAAAATCAATATAATTAAGCTTTAAAAGCCAGTCTGCATTATTGACCATCAAAGCCTTGTCCTCGCCAAATTCTACAAGCCTTGACAGTTGTGTTTTAAATGCTGCAGCATTATTTTCTATGGTCTGGGGCGTCATCATCTTGCGCATATCGGTTCTCCCCGAAGGGTCACCTACCATGGCGGTGCCGCCGCCGATAATGGCTATGGGTCTGTGTCCGGCAAGCTGCATATGCCGCATTACAACCATCTGCAGGAAATGCCCGACGTGCAAGCTGTCCGCAGTGGGGTCAAAACCTATATAAAAAGTAACCTTTTCATTCTCCAGCAGCTCTCTTATTTCCTTTTCATGCGTAACCTGGGCTATAAGCCCCCGCTCCGAAAGTGTATCAAATACATTTGCCACATCATCACCTCTGATTTTCATTTCATTCAATTATAACCCTAAAAAACATATTTTTCAACATATTTAACAAAGTTTTTCATTATTTACGAATATACCATGTCCTTCAAACACTTCAAGCATAACGGGGATTTTCAGTATATCTTCAAAATAAATTATATTCTCCCGCCCGTGCCCCACCACTTCCGACACATCACGGTTTCCGGCACGAATATTTAGGGTTTTGGCATCCGTCGCATTTATAATGTTTTGAATTTTCCTTCGCAATACCCTTGACCTTACAAGTGCCCCAAGCGCCGGATGATATGCTCCCCCTGCCGCTCCCATTTCCAAACCTTCCGTTTGCTGAAGTCCTATTCGTATAACCTCCACCCCTGCCCGCTCAAAAACCATAAAGGCATCGGCTGCGGTTTCCACCGCTTCCTCAAGGGCGGGGGGCGTGTACTCTCCTCTTTTGTAAAGCTCATAAAGCTCTGTTTCAAAAAGCACAACACAGGGGTAAATCCGTACAAAATCCGCCCCCATCCGAACAAGTTCCCCCGCTGTGTACAAGCTTTTTTCACGGGTGTCACCAGGTAGCCCCGTCATCATTTGCAGTCCAAGTCCAATACCCGTGCCCTTTATTTTCTCCGCCGCCATATATGCCTGCTTTGCGGTA
>CAZNYY010000002.1:0-26662 GCA_964577335.1 uncultured Oscillospiraceae bacterium
CAAGGTAACCGTAAAGCTCAACTCCGCAACAGGGCGGTATGAGATTTATGTAAATGATGAGCTTAAAGCCAACCGCATACTTGTGCCCGCAAAGAGCGTGGCGGCAGTTGGTTTTATAAGCTATGCAAATGAAAGCCGGGAAACGAAGATGGTGGTGGATTGGTTCCGTGTTTACAGTGCGGATGAAATTATGCCCGACAGCGTGTTCTCTGTGCCCGCAATCAACACAAAAGTGGAAAGAGTGGAAAGTGACGAAGTGACAAATCCTGCTGATGAACCTGCTGAGGAATTTTACACTCAGGATTTTGAAAGTGCCAATGTCGGCACAACACCGTCCGGTATTTCCACAAAAAACACTCCGGTTAGTGTTGCGGAGGATAGCGAGGCAGAGAATAAATATTACTTTTTGAACAGAAATAACGGCACCGAGGAAATGTATGCAGATGTCACATTTAGCCGAGAGCTTGAAACTGCCGTTTTTGAAGGTGACTTTATGGTGACCGAAAAGTCAACCAACACATTTTTATACCTGTTCAGGGATACAAATGCAGCGTTTTCAAATTGTTTGATTGTTAACTCAAGCGGATTATTGACACTTCACACGGGGGCATCTTTAGGAGTTAACCTTAAAAATAACTGGACAAATATTAAGCTTATAGCGGATTTCGGTAATAAAACCTTTACCGTGTATGTAAATGATGAGCTTAAGGCGCAGGATATTGTGTTCCAAAACCCCAATATTTCACAAAACATAATGCTTGCCAGGTTTAATATACGTTCGGGCGGCGGAGAGGACACACTTGGTATTGACAATTTAAGGTTTTATACGGGCGTGAATATAGTTCCAAAGAAAGATGAAACCGAAGAGGAAAATGGCGGGCAAATTGAAGCTCCGGGTACTGACCCTGAAAAGGAAAACAGTGCGGCACTTACGCCAGACCTTACCAAGTTTCATCAAGTAACGGAATATGAAATTAACAACCCAAGCGGATATTTTGAATATACATATGCTTCGGGTAGAGGCGCATTTAAAGATAACATATGTTTCCTTGCCGATAATAAGAGGGTTTGGCTTAAAGACAAACTTTATGACATGGATAACAATGTTATAATTGATGATGGAACAATACTTGTTCCTGCACGAGGTATAGCGGCAGCAACAGGTTTAAGCGTTTTATGGAACCCCGCAAGTGCTGAAGTTACAATAGGTGACAATATAAAGGTAAAAAGCGGAGATATGTTTATCACTGTAGGTGGTAAAACAATACCCACTCCCGTTCCCGTACAAAACAGGGAAGGTATAACTTACATTCCCATGAAACAGCTTGTCGAAGAAGGACTTCGCAAATACTATTTCGAGTCGTATAAGGGATTGGCGGCAATATCCGATTCGCCGATTAGTGTAAGTGACGACAAGAATTTAAGTACAATAATAAATATGGTAAACTACATAATGTTCGACCGCCCGAGCGGAGAGTATCTCATAACACTTTTAGAGCAAAGGTTTGGAGATAACCCTCATCCGCGCACAATCATCACAAAGGACGATGTGCAAAGGCTAAAAGAATTGGTTGCAACTAACGAGAAAGTAGAAGGCTGGTCAAACAATGTAATTGGTATGGCGGACAGTGTTGTCGCAGGTGCTTTGCCAAAACAGAGTTATGATACAGCGGGTCTGCGTATGAGCGGTTTTACAGGCGTAGACAGTATTTTAAACCTGTATTGGGCATATCAAATGACGGGTGACGAGAAATATCCCAAAACTGCCGAGGCACACGGACTTGCCATGGCGGCATTTGGCCCCGGAACCCACCACAACTGGAATTCGGGACAGCATTTTCTTGAAACCTCGGCAGCAATAGCCGCAAACGGTTTGATTATAGATTTGTTCTATGACCAAATAAGCCAAGAAAGTAAGGATACAATAGCAAATGCGATTATCGAATACGGAATAAAACCCGCCAGAGATCACTATTATGGCACCGGAAGGTCAAACTGGCCGCAGCGCTCCAACAACTGGAACATTGTTTGTAATGCGGGTACTATTATAGGTGCGCTTTGCCTGTTGGACGAATATGAAACTGAGCTTTGTGCCGATGTTATCGAAAAGGCGCTAAAATCGTCAGAATACATGATGCACTCGTATGCTCCGGAAGGTGCATGGGAGGAAGGACCGAGTTATTGGCATTATACAGTTTCAAACAACGTAATGATGTGCGCTGCCCTGCAATCCGTGTTCGGGACGGACTTTGGCGTGTCGAGAGCGCCGGGCTTTATGAACACGGCGTATTTCCCGATAATGCTGACAGGAAACGCAGGCTATTTTGCGTACCATGACTCAACGCCGGGCAATTTTGTAAACTCGCCCGAGATGTGGTGGTTTGCAAATAAAAATCAAGATGCCGACCTTGCACAGCTTCGCCTTGACAATATGGAAGCAAAGTCATACAGAGGTAATATCCGTGACTTAATGTGGTACTATGAAGGGGATTTGCCGGAAGAAGTGCATATGCCCCTTGATAAACGATATAAATATACTGAGGTTGCCACAATGAGGAGCGACTGGGGGCAAAGTGCGGCATTTGTTGCCCTGCATGCCGGCAACAACAATGTGCCCCATGGTCAGCTTGATGCGGGAACCTTTGAGTATGAGGTGTTAGGTACAAGGTTTGCCAGTGAGATGGGAGCCGACGACTATAATATGCCGAATTACTTTAGCATACCCAGCGCACAATACTATGTCGGACGTGCGGAGGGGCATAATGTTTATGTTATTAACCCCGGTAGCGGACCGGACCAGGAAGTAAACACAAGTGCAACAATCGAATCCGTAGTTTCCAAGCCGAAGGGTGCAATATATACCGTTGACTTAACATCGGCTTATAAAAAGAATGTGGTAAATGCACAAAGAGGGTTTATGCTTACGCAAGACAGAAAGGTGTTTGTGGTTCAGGACGAAATTACACCGTCATCCACAGGAGATGAATATTATTGGTTCTGGCACACAACGGCGGATATTGAAATCGGAGATGACGGGCGGACAGTTAAGTTAAATAACGGTGGAAAAGAAGTTACACTCTACTTTGACAGTAATGTTGACTTCACCATAGAAAGCGGCAAGTCACTTCCGCTTGAAACCTCGCCACAACATCCCCAGCAGCTTAGGAACTTGACAAGACTTATAAACAAAATAACAGTTAGGTTTGAATCGGGATATGATGATATCTCCTTCCGTGCGGTGGCAGTGCCGCAGGGAACGAGGTACATGCCGGGTGAAATAATTCCTATTTCAGACTGGGCAATACCTGATGGGGAAATTGACAATCATTATGATTATCTTGACGAAATACTTGTGGACGGAGTGCCCCTCGAAGGTTTTGCGCCAAAGGCTTTGGACTACACTATCAGAAGTACAAAAATAGGTGGGGGAATACCCACGGTATCAGCCACAAGCGAGCATGGTGCCGTAACAATACGGCAGGCTACGGCTGACAGGAATGCCGCAACAATTGAGGTGCAAAGCAGCACCACAGAAAGTAATATAACAATATATACAATTGACTTTGTTACTACAACGTCACCTGGACTGCCGACATCAGGAACAAAGCTTGCGCCCAAGGAGATTAATGTAAGTGATGAGCCCCAACCGGAGAACCCGCGAACAAATGCTATCGACGGGGACTTTGGAACCAGATATGCCGTGCAGGGTAGAAATTGCTGGATTGAGTACGATTTAGGAGCGCGCCGTGACCTTGCTGCCCTTGCCATTGCCATATATCAAGGTGCGGCACGGGTGCAGTACTTTACCATCGAAGTGTCTGACGACGGTGAAAATTACAAATCTTTAGCTGTCTGCCAAACAAGCGGAACGAGTATAGAACATGAAACTATAAGCTTAGAGGGATATTCGGCACGATATGTGCGGTTAGTACTCACGGGAACATCCGTTGGGGATTGGAACAGTATCACGGAGCTTGAGATTTACGTTAAATAAGTAAGGGAGGTGTTTCATTTGAGAGTAAAAAGAATTTTAAGTATGTTTGTGCTTCTATCCTTTGTATTGCTGCCGGCTTCTTCGGCAGCAAGCGAGGGTGCGGGTGAGATGCATGAAGAAACAATAGAGGAGAGCCTTTTTCAAGGGGCGATGGCAGGGGGCGGTGTGCCGTCCGATGCGTGGGCGTATATTGATTTTACAGATTTCAATGATTCAACATACGGTCCTTGGATATATACGCGTGTGACCGGGACTATAACCAGTTTTGAAGAGGTTGACAGTGCGCGAGGATTATCGCTGAAAACATCAATAAGCCCCGGCTCGGGTAACCCGTATTTTGTCACAGACAATTCCCCGGTTCGTGACAAAATGGGTGACGGTGACATAAGTGTTGAGCTTGACTTGATGCTTACGGGAGATCAGTCCCTGAACATATTTGTGATTAGAAGCCGGAGCGGGCAGTTTTCTACCGGCGGAAATATAAGCGGGAACAAGCTTAACTTTGGTGAAGAAAGTGCTGATATCAGTTATAATGAGTGGCACAAAATTTGCTATGAATACAACCTACAAGAAAAAACAAATGCCCTGTATTTAGACGGCGTGGAAGTTTACAATGGAGCCTTCGCTGGTGCTAATGACGGAACTTTTGATAATTTGCGCTGGACTTTCCCTTCTCCCGCCAACCAGGGAAATACTTTTTATATCGACAATATAAAAATAAAGTCGGCAAAAGCAGAGTTCCCTCGGGTTTCGAACACTTCGTATTTAAACGAAGCAGGACTTGATGCGACATCGGGTGATAAGGTGCAGTACGGGGTAAAAACCATTAAATTGGATTTTAATAACCCGATAAATAAGGATACCGTGCAAGCCGATAATTTTACACTTACGAATGACGGAGTGCCCGTGGCAGGTGCGGTTGCACAACCCTCGGAGGACGGGAAAAGCGTAGCGTTCACGCTTGGAGAACAGCTTTTGCCCAATACGGACTATAAAATAGCACTCGGAGCAGGACTTCGTGATGAGTACGGAAACAGCTTTGATGCAGAGGAAACGGTAGATTTCAGAACATCGGACAAAAAAGGTTCTATTTGGAATATAGAATTTGATGTACTTTTAGATGGTGCAGAAATAGATTACGGCGAACAAATTACCGAAACCGTTACCGTTACCGGCGATGTGGACGATATTGCGGAGTTTGCCTTGTATATCGACGGTGATAAGTATTTGCCCAAAAGGCAAGAGAGCCCGTACATATTTGTGTTTGACGGCTTAGGTGTGGGGGAACACAGTGTGTATGCCCGTATCATAGGTGTTGACGGTGATGCGCAAAACACAACGGCTGCACGCTTTACCATTGTACATAACGAACAGCAGGTAGTTAATGTGACGGACTTTAACGGTTCCACTTACGGTGGATGGGCTGTTACAAACACGGATAGAACCATAAGAACATATGTAGATGTTGATGCGGAGCATGGGAAGTCTTTGTCAGTGGCGACAACCCCGGCGGAATCAGGAAGCGGCTCCACATACCTTTATACGAATGCCGATGTAAGTCAAGCCATGGGTTCGGGCGATATCAGTATTGAGCTTGAGCTGATGATTACGGGAGGGGTATCCCTTGATATGTTTGTAATCAGGGGCATATCCGCACTGTGGACTACTGCTGTAACCATTAGAAACCAAACACTTTCTTATGGGGGTGCATCGGCACAGCTAAACCTTAACCAGTGGCATACCATACGTTTTGATTTTAATTTGCAGAAAAAAACAAGTGCATTGTATTTTGACAATTCACAGGTTTACTCGGGTGATTTACTCGGAAACAGTGACGGCACCATAAGCAATATACGAATTACCGTTACAAGCCCGGTCAGCACAGAGCAAGGTCCGGCTATGTATTTTGACAATTTTGTTGTTAGAAGGTCGGTGTCGTACCCTTATGTTTCAGGTGTTTCCTATTATAATGAAGACGGGTCAAATGCTCTCTCGGGAGGGCGAGTGGCGTATGATGCAAAAACAGCGGAAGTTAAATTTAATAACCCGATGAATGCCGCAACCGTTACAAAAAACAATATTCGCCTTTACCAGGGAGATGTGCTTATTGACACGGCTGCAGTTTCGTACGCCGAAAGTAAACAAGCGGCGGTTATAACGTTTACAAAGCCCCTTCGCTCTATGACTGATTATCGTATAGTCGTAGGAGAAGGAATTGTTGACACAGCCGATAACAAACTTTCCGCAGAGGCGAAGATAGAGTTTAGCACAGGTCCTAAGGATTACGATATTTCGGGATGGGAAATTACAAGAAGCGGTGTGGGCGTTTTCAAAGACCAAGTAAAGTCGGGCGACAAAATAGCGCTTAAAGCCAATCTGGTAAACGATACGGAGCAGGTGCGAACAGGTGTTGTTATACTCGCTTGCTTTGACGGGGACAGAATGATAGGATATACATTAAAAGAATATTCCTTGGGTGCGGGGCAGTCGCTTGCCGTTTACACGGACGAAGTTGCACTTTCCTTCTCGGGAGAACTTTCGGTAGAAGCTTATGCTTGGGAAGGTCTTGATAAACGGGTTCCTGTAACGTCAAGATTTTATCTTAAATAAAAAATAAAATTTAGGAGGAAAAAATTATGTTCAAACGGTTAGTTACTATTATGACATTGGTAGCACTTCTTGTGGGGACAAGACTTCTTGTAGCGTTGGCAACGCAACCCAGTGCGCCGTTTGCAATTGATATCGCAAATTTCACAGGGGAATCGCCGCAGCGCAACCCCGGGGGAACAGGAAATTTAGCCAATTTTGGCACCACAAACGGGACATATTCGGACGAGGTTACAGAACCCGTGTATGGCAGAAGCGGTTCGATTCACAAAATGGGCTCCACACAAAGTGCTGTGGCGAATTCACAAAACCAGGTGCCCATTTATGGTGCAAGCGATTTGGGTGACCCTTCGGGGACGAAGGTGCGTCTTAGTTTCGGCGTGGCTATTTCTTCATACGATCTAAGCTCGTTCCTTATCAATATGAAATACGGAGCTACTGCTGGCGGAAGCAGTTTTTATCCCTTGAATTCATTTTTGATAAACGGTAACGGGAACATTTATTTCGCCAATGCAGCAGTAGCAAAGTATGAGACAGGGCGGTGGTATGATTTTGACATTATAATTGACAAAACCAATGTTCCCACCACAGGTACAGAAAAATGGGAACTCTATATTGACGGGGCAAAAATAGCGGAGACCACAGTAACTCTTAGTACAAGTGCAACCGAGTTAGAACCCAAGGAAAGATATAAATACTTCTATTTCAGATATGAGTTTAGACCTGCGGCAAGCAAAGTTGCGGAGGTTTATGTAGACCATTTCAGGGGAAGCAATATGTGGGACGGAACAGCGCATACGGACTATCCCACGGCTGACCGCACGGATGATGTAATATCCTCAACATATGGTTTGAACTTTGTAAACGGCACCATTACTAAACCCGAGAGCGGCAGCAATGTTACTATTCAAAGCTTTATTAACGGGTTGTCAAGAAGTGCAGGAGTTACGGTATATGACTCCGCAAACAATTTAATTGCGCCTGCTAATTACGGGCAAGTTTTGGCAGAGAATATGAAGGTACAAATACCGTCTCCGAGCGGGGTAAATAAGGTGACCCTCATAGTAACCGAATTTGATGACGGTACTTTTGTACAAAACTTTAACGAATTGAATGCGCCTGAGCCGCAGACATCTTTTCCTGTGCCCGGATTTAACGCACTGAGTTTAAATGCCGGCCGGCAGGTATTTACCGAAAAAGGTGTTGCACTGAGGGGCGAGAACGATGTAAGCTTTGCTTTGGATATGCCAGGCGGATCATCAAACAACATAGCACTTGAAAAACCATGGACTGTTGCAGGGGATTCAGTATTTGAATGGAGTGCTTATAACCCCAGCGGCGGCGGCAATATGGGAATGTGGTTCAGAAACATAGGCGGGGGCTTTTCATCGTACTTACCCACATTCAAAGGCAACGGCGAAATTGCTCTTGGAACGGGAGTAGGGGCAGTATCCCTCGGTTACTACAACCCGAAACAATGGAACAGGTTCGCCGTGGCGGTAAGAACCACAGGTACTGAGATAAGGTATGACCTGTACCTAAACGGTAATAAAATAGTTGAAGATACCGTGGCGGGTACCGCACCGTCATATTCTTCCTTCGGTGTGAAATTTGATACGGCTGTTTCAAGGCTTTATATTGATGACTACAAGGCGTATTACGCATCCGTACCCTCTGCAATTCCGGCATCCTCAATAAGCTCTTTAAACGAGTATTATTCGGTGAGCAACAGCAAGAAAACATTGGCCTTGGCGCTGGATAATACCAGTGCGGCGGATATTTTAAATGAAATTGCATCCGATGTCGGAACAGCGATACTTGGAATTTATAATGAAAATATGGAAAGTGTAACAGGAAATGCGAAGTATGGTGATGCATTAGTTGCACGCACAATACTTGGCGCAGAAGGCTCAGATGATGCACAACCGTTTTTCCACTACTACACATTGGTGGAACCCTATGAAATAGGGGAGGTTGATTTTGTAAGAGGCTTGGGCACAAATACAGTCACAGCAACATTCCCGGTGACAACCCGCACACCCGACAGCCTTTCGGCTTCGATAATACTTGCATCATACAATGGAGGCAAACTTGTAGATGTTAAAGTTAAAAATGATACCGTAAGCGGCAGCACCGTTGGCAGTATATCCGAAAGCCTGACTTTAGTGGGTGAAGAGGACACCATCAAAGCATTTTTGTGGAGTGACCTTGTTAATTTGCAGCCGATATCATCGGGAACAATAGAA
Source organism: uncultured Oscillospiraceae bacterium (assembly GCA_964577335.1). Taxonomy (GTDB): domain Bacteria; phylum Bacillota; class Clostridia; order UMGS1883; family UMGS1540; genus CAZNYY01. Next base: position 8,848 of record CAZNYY010000002.1, read on the forward strand.
GCACAAATGCTATATACCAACATAAAAAGCCTTTCGTTTTATGATGAAAACGGTGTAAGCACCCTTGCGGGTGGAAAGGCGGCTTGGGGAGAGAGCGCAACAAAAGTTGTACGGCTGCACTTTACACGTCCTATGAATGAAGCGAGTGTGCTTGCGGCGGGAAATATATCCTTGTATCAGGGTACAACCCCCGTTTCAATTACAGACGTTACTTATTCGGCGGAGGACAATACTGCAGATGTAACACTGGGCGAGGTGCTGCTTACGGATAAAAAATATGCAGTTGTAGGTAGTACAGGGCTTGCGGATGCGTACGGCGAGTCTCTTACAGAGGAAAAAAGAATAGAATTTTATACCGAGTTTGAGGAATTGTTTAATTTGACGGACTTCAATGCCGGCAGTCTTGGGGGCTGGGCAGTTGTAAACCCTGCTAATGGTAAAATCGGCTATGAGAATGTAGATGAAAATCACGGCAGGTCACTTTCTGTTTCGGTTAATGCATCAATTACGGCCAATGCTCCGTATTTGGTGACATCTGACACAATTAATGCTTTATTAACCACCGAAGGCACAAAGAAGATGGCAACGGGAGATGTGACGATTGAGCATGAGCTTATGACTACCGGTGCGGATGTATCCATAAACATGTTTATGATTAGCTCCAACGGATTTAGTACCCCGGTATATCTCAGAGGCAATAAAATCCAATATTCGGATACGACCATAGCAACTCTCAAATACAATCAGTGGCACCAAATTCGCTTCACATATAATTTGGCGGGAAAGAGTTGCACAATATATGTAGACGGCGAGGAGGTTTATAGCGGAGAATTGATTGGGAATGCCGACACGGGTGAAGGATTTGTAAATTTACGTTTCACATTTATCAATTCCTTGTCAGTACAGGGGTCTACCTTCTACCTTGATAATTTCAGGGCGGGTGTAGCAAAAAAATCTGAATGATAATCTTGACAAAAATTTGGGAGCGGTGAAACGGTAAAGAGGGAAAAATGAAATAAACAAGTACGGGCCGTCGTAATTTATTATATACGGCGGCCTGAAGGTTTGTGTCAACGAATATGAAAATTACGTCCGGTTTTCGGCGGAATGGAGATTTTTATGAAACAAAAAATCATCGGGTTATTTTGCGGTATCCCCAAACGGTCTATTGCCGTTTTGCTGATATTATCAGCTATTACAGCAATGCCGCCCAAACCAGTAGCCGCACTGACTGCGGAGGACGGCATATATTTTTACGACAATCTGGAGGACAGCAATGTTGGGGGTGGTCCGTCTGCCTGGGCATTTACAAACAAAGGGAATGAGTATTGCAGCGCAACCGTAAAAAATGACAATGATGTGAGGGGCAACTATGTGTCCGTTGAGATGACAAGGCAATCGGGCACTCAGGATTGTTACATAAATTCACCCACACTTTCGTGGACACCCGAAATATTCTTTTCCTATAAATTTAAAGCCCCCTCGACGAGTGCAGGACCTGCAAATCTTTTACTGCGTGGAAACAAGCAGGGTACGGGAGATGCATACTTTATAAAATTTATGGACATAACGGGCGGGAGTATCACAATGTTGCCTGACCTTGCAAATTCCAAAGAGGTGACCCTGGGCACTGCCGAATGGAATTCAGCCCAGTTTTATGTAAACTATCCCGATAAAAAGGTAACAGCCTATCTAAACGGTGTAAAAATAGTTGAGGGCAGTTTTTTGGCGGGGTGGGAAAGTTATGACATGAAAGATATACTTTTTCGAGTGACAGCCTATGCTAACAAGGGAACGGTAAATGTCAGCAAATTGGAATATTGCTTTGATGATTTTTTAATTTATAGTGACACCTCGACAGTGTCAAATATTGTTGTATCACCCTATTTCTTTGGCATAAGAAACAGGCAATATTCAGTAGAATCTTTTGCAAGTGCCACGGGCGGACAAAACGGCAGTGCGGCACTGGTTACGGCCATGTACAAGGAGGACGTTCTTGTAGACCTGATAATAAGCTCCGCCAATATTAAGGACGGGGCAGTTCTTGCCTGTATTTTACCGCTCGAAACAGATGCGGATAGATATACATTTTTAATGTTGGGAGGGGAAAACAAAATGCAGCCTCTTAAAAACAGTTATTCTTGCACCTCGGATGAAATATTGGATTTATTTGAGGTTGATTTGGAAAAGGAAGTAAGCCCTCTTCTGAACCCCGACCTTAGCCGCTTTGGGACTGTAACTAATTATGAGTCGGCAAATAACAGTTCGTATTTTGATTACACCTATGCAGCCGGAAAAACTGCGTTTGGCGGAACAATTTGCTTTTTGGTTGACAATTTTAATGTATGGTTAAAAGATGAACGATACAGCATGGAGAATAAAACGGTTATTGAAGAAGGGGAGATACTTGTACCTGCAACAGGTGCGGCTGCCGCCGCCGGTATGAGCCTGACCCGGGAAGGCGATACGGTTTACATTGGGGACGGCATAATAGCACGGGCGGGTGACTTTTATATTACGGCGGGGGGCAAGCGAGTGGATACACCCGTTGAAGTGCGTGAGAAAAACGGTGATATATACATACCCTTGCGCCAGCTTGCCGAGCGAGGCTTTCGTAAATATTACTTTGAATCATACAAAGGGCTTGCGGTAATTTCCGATAAGGCAATTGTGCAAAACGATGTGTCGAATTTAAACCAGATTATAAGCATGGTTAATTACATAATGTTTGACAGACCGAATGCTGCGGAGCTTACAAGGGTTTTAAACGAAAAGGAGAATGCCCGTCCAAGAGTGCTGTTTACAGAGGAAGATTTTCTTAAAATGGTGAACCGTGCCGAAAGCGGAGGGGTGTTTGCGGACTGGTCAGCGTCTATAATAAAGCTGGCAAACACTACAGTGGCGGCTGCGCTGCCTAAACAATCGTATGACAATGCGGGGCTTCGTATGCAGGGCTTTACAAGTGCTAACAATATTCTTGCACTATACTGGGCGTACAAGCAGACGGGGGATGATGTGTATGCCCAAACTGCAAAGGCGCACGGGCTTGCCATGGCGGACTTCGGGCCCGGTACACACGGAAACTGGAATTCAGGGCAACATTTTTTGGAATGTGCTGCCGCTCTTGAGGCAAACGGGCTTATAATTGACCTTTTCTATGATGAACTTGACAAGGATGCGCGTGACACCATAGCAAATGCTATGCTTGAATACGGTTTAAAGCCTGCATGGAACCACTATTACGGCAAGGGACCCAGTAATTGGCCAAGGCGTGACAACAACTGGAATATAGTGTGCAATGCAGGTGTTATAAAGGGTGCGATAGCACTAATGGACGAATATGAGCCGCAGCTTTGTGCGGATATAATTGAAAAAGCTTTAAAATCTTCCGAATATATGATGCACTCTTATGCGCCCGAGGGTGCATGGGTGGAAGGACCGAGTTATTGGCATTACACGGTTGCCAACAATGTGACAATGTGCGCTTCTCTTGACGCGGCTTTCGGAACTGATTTTGGGGTTTCACGGGCACCCGGTTTTATGAATACATCATATTTTCCGCTGATGACAACGGGTAACGCAGGGGCTTTTGCATATCATGATGCCCCGGTTACATACTTTGCCAACTCGTCTGAAATGTGGTGGTTTGCATCAAAAAATAATGACGGTGCGCTTGCGGCACTTAGAAACGGAGATATGCAAAAACGTGCTTATTCAGGTACATTTAAAGACTTATTATGGTATTATGACAATGTTTCGGGGGAGGAGGCACAATTGCCCCTTGACAAGCTTTATAAATATACCGAGGTTGCCACAATGAGGAGCGGGTGGGACAGTGATGCTGTTTTTGTTGCCATGCATGCGGGGGAAAACAATGTTCCCCACGGTCAGCTTGATGCAGGCACGTTTGAGTATGAGGCATTCGGTATGCGTTTTGCGTCTGAGATGGGTTCTGACAATTATAATATGCCCGGTTATTTTGGTTCCGCACGCTACAATTATTATGTAAACCGTGCCGAAGGGCATAATGTTTATGTCATCAATCCAGGCAGCGGGCATGACCAAGTTTTATCGGCGGCTACAACCCTCAAGCAGGTTGACGCAAATAATGATGGCTCAATTTACACCGTTGATTTGACTTCCGCATACAGCAATTATGCTATAAGCGCCAAAAGAGGGTTTATGCTGACGCAGAACAGGCAGATTTTTGTGGTACAGGATGAAATAAAACCGAAGCAAAGCGGTAATGATTATCTTTGGTATTGGCATACTGCGGCGGACATAGAGGTTTCGCCTGACGGAAAATCCGTCACCCTCACAAGAAGCGGAAAAAAGGTAAATATATATTTTGAATCGAATGTACCATTTACTATAGAAGCGGGTAAATCAATACCGCATCCAAATTCTCCGCAATACAGCGGGCAGCTTGCGAATATGACAAGGATTGTAAACAAGATAATAGTTAAATTCAGATCGGGGGATGAGGATATTACATTCCGTGCCGCCGCTGTTCCCGAGGGATTGATATATGACAGGGGCGGACTTCTTCCGATATCTGAATGGACGGTTGCTGAAAGAGTATACCCGAGCGTTGAAAGTGTGTCTTATAAAAAGGAGAATGGTGCGGATGCACTTTCAAAGGGGATGGCAGCATGGGGAGAGGGCGGAATTAAGACTGTGAGGCTGAAGCTTGATAGTGAGATGAACCCGCAAACCGTAACAGCAGACAATATTAAGGTTTGCGGCGCCAGTGCGCCTGTGGACATAAATGTGGAATACTCACCGGCAAACCGCGAGGCGCAAATTACATTAAACGAAAACCTGCTGCCGGGTGAAAAGTATATGGTTTTAGCCGGTGCAGGACTTAAAACAACGGACGGGGTAAGCTTTCATACAGAACAAATGTCGGAGTTTTATACGGAGTTTAAAGAGATATTTGAAATAACGGATTTTAACAATTCAAGTTTTGGCAATTGGCGGCTTAATAATAATAATGATACTGACTACTTATTTGCCACGGTTGACAGTGAACACGGCAAGTCATTATCAATCTCAGTCAAGCCCGCCGCTGAAAGCAATCCGTATTTGGTGACTAACAGTTCAACATTGCAGAGCAAGATGGGAACAGGTGATATCAGTGTGGAGTTTGAGTTTATGCCTACGGGAACGCAGACTGTATACATGTTTCAGTTAAGAAGTATAGGGTCACCCGGAATATTTACAAGCGCCGCAACGCTTAGCGGGCAGACAATTACCTACGCCGGTAAGTCCGCCAGGATACGACAAGGGCAGTGGAATAGGATACGGTTTAATTACAATCTGCAAAATGGTGTCTGCGCACTTATTGTTAACGGTTTGGAGATTTATGCAGGGGATATACCCGGAGGAAATAATGGAACTTTTGATAACCTTCGATGGACCTTTGTGAGGGCGTCGGGGGCAGAGGGAACTGTGCTTTTCCTTGATAATATTAGGATAGGAAAGGATAAATCGAGCGGCGAGTAGACAGAAAAAGTAGAAGGTTTGTCCTAAATAATAATCAGAAGCAGAAAATCCGATAATGGTCAAAAGTAATGAAATTAATGAAACCACTAAAAACTCCACCAACCCTGAGGATATCCAAAAATGTTTGCATGCGGGAGTTTTGCCGAAACTGCCGAGTGGAGTGAAGCCGCCAAACAATTTTATAAAGAAGACGAAGAATCAGGTTTTGATACGAATTCGGATGACGAAGGAGCTGATGAAAGAGCGTATGTGACTGTCGGAATACCCCTTCGGAACAGTGAAATGGAACGACGGCGCACATTCTGTGCCGTGGCAAAGAAAAGGCCGCAGCGGAACTGGGGCTTAGTTTTCTTGCGTATAACCTGCGCAGAGCGATAAATATGATAGGAATAAAGGCGCTGATAGGGGCAATATAGAGCCGCTTTTTGTTTTTTGGGAAGGTTTTCTTAGTTTCAAAATTAAAGGTGAAATTGCCCGAAAAAAGTCAAACAAAAAGTCCGAAAAGCCTCATGAATGCTGACTTTTCGGACAAAATGTGGAGAGTTAGGTCAAAAAAGATGCCAACATTATTCAATTGTACTATAGGCTTATAATGCATGGCGATTATTTCCGAATTGCATCAAGAACCGCTTTAATGCTAATTTCCAAATTATCATTTATTATTTTCAAAACAGGACATTTGATTTTGTTAAGACAGGCCTCATGTTTAGGCAAGCTTCGCCCATTTCTTGTTCCTACATCATAAGCAGACGCCCATCCAAGAAATTTTTCGCTATCTTCATACTTTGCTCCTCCCGGCAAAATTTTGTTTCCATATCTTTCGTATTCACGTTTTTTTAATCGCTCTAATCGAATATCTTGAGGAACATAAACGAAAACCACTAAATCGAAATACGAAATAAGAATATCGCCCCAACCAGTGAGAGAGCCACTAAGTATCCATTTGGGTGTTCTGGATAAATCACCCCGCATCAATGTCATACATTCATTTTTTGGTCGTTCAACAGTAAACGGATCATTTGTGGGCAACCAAAAATAATTATCAGAGTCAAAATGTTCATATTCCAGTATATCGCAGACACTTTTTGCGATGGTAGTAGTGCCGGAACCGGATGCTCCAAAAATATGAATATGCGTTTTTTGTTTCATAGCAGTTATCCTCACTTAATATAAATAATCAAGACTTCAATTAATATTATATCGTTAAATAGAAAGAAGCCAACTGCAACAGTAATTGACTTCTTTCGACAAAACTATGGTCGGAGTGGTAGTAGCACCACCTCCGATAAAACCCAATAAAATCAATGGTTACAGGCGATTAGCAAGCTGTATTTAGCACAAAAACACTATTTGTTTATTGATTTTTCAATTGAAATATGGCATAATGGAAATACAATAAAAATGGAGTGTGATATAATGCAGTGTAGAGCATATGGAAATGAACCATACAAAGTTATAGTTGTTCATGGCGGACCTGGTGCGATAGGTTCTTGCGCAGGTATATGCAAAGGGTTGTCTGATAAATTTGGAGTTTTAGAAATTCTTCAAAGCAAAAATTCAATTCAAGAACTTGTAGATGAAATGATTGATGTTATAAAAAGTTATGGATTAAAACAAGTTGTATTAGTCGGTCATTCATGGGGGGCATGGTTGTCTTTTATTTTCGCTTCGTTACATCCAGAACATGTAGGCAAATTAATCTTGGTTGGAAGCGGTTTGTTTGATGTAAAGTATTACCCTCAACTGGTAGAAGCAAACACAGTTAAAATCATGCCGGAAGAGCAAAAAAGAGATATGCAATTTGCTAATTTGCTATCTGAAAATATGGAGTACAATCCATATAGTTATTGCCTTTTGCCAAACATATCTGATGATGTGATTTCTTTCAATGAGGAGCAGTGCAAAGCATTGATGGGTGAAATAATGCCTATTCGTGATAGTGGCGAGTTGTTGAATTATTCTGAAAAAATCAATTGTCCTGTCGTTGCCATTCATGGTAAGAACGACCCGCATATTGTAGACGGGATTAAAATACCTTTAGAAAATCACTTGTCCAATTTCAAAATGCATGTATTGGAAAAGTGCGGGCATGAACCATGGAAAGAGCACTATGCAAAAGAAAAGTTTTTTGATGTTCTGAAAAAGGAACTTGACGCATAATACAAATGTTTTTCATGTAAATACCGGATGGTAGTAACACCACTTGCCGCTATAAAACCCTGTAATATCAAGGAAAAAGCTGTCAAACATACAAAGTTCGACAGCCAAAGTTCGACAGCTTTTTTAATGGTCGGAGTGGCGATACAGCATTTAATCAAAAAACCCAGTAAAATCAATGGTTTGAGTGCAATCAAAGAGCGGTATTTACACCCAAAAATTGAATAGCTACACGGCATTTTGAGGGCGTTCCGAAAAAGGGACGCCCTTTTGCCATTTCTGGAGGTAAACGCGCAAATGTAGCATTATCGTTACCATAACTGCGTCTTTGTCGGCTGCCAACCTCGAATACACAATCCGCCACAACCCATAGCAGGACGGTAATTCCCGCCACTGCGCGCCACTCCCTGGCGATCCAAGGCATTCCGTTGAGCATGCCGCGGTTACTCTTTGCCGAACGCCCCCGTTTCCCAATCCTTTCGAGTGGGAATAAATTTTTGATTTGTTCCCATTCTATGCTTGTTACCTCATAACGTCTCATACCTTAAGTTTACATAATTCAATTCTATTGTACAGCTTTTATTTTAAAACAAGGCCTAACATATTAACTATATTATCTCTGCTGAATATTATGTATAGAGAGGGGCGGTAATCCACCCCAGTATACTGAGAAGGGAGTAAAAATTATGCGCAGCGAAGAAGATAACAGCTTTAATTGTCAATCAAGTTCCCCCGATATATGCCCTCCAGATCCACAAGGTCCGCGCGGTCCCAAGGGCGATCCGGGATGTCCGGGTCCAAAAGGTGATGTAGGCTACCCTGGCCCTCAGGGAGCACCAGGTCCGATGGGACCGGAGGGCCTTAGAGGACAAAGGGGCCCACAAGGCGAAAAGGGCGATAAAGGAGATCCGGGGTGTCCGGGTCCTGTGGGCCAACGTGGCCCGCAGGGGCAGATAGGCCCTCAAGGCCCTTTAGGTGTTCGTGGTGATGTTGGTCCGCAGGGAGATCCCGGCTGTCAAGGTGCTATGGGCCCCCGTGGGAACCCCGGGCCGGCAGGAGCGCAGGGAGCACAAGGCACTGCAGGCCCAAGGGGTAACACCGGCCCAGCCGGACCGCAGGGACCTGCCGGACCGGAAGGTGTGCCCGGACCTCAGGGAATTCAGGGTCCTGCCGGACCAATAGGACCCGAAGGCCCTGCCGGAGTACAAGGCCCGGAAGGCCCGCAGGGCGCAAGAGGCTGCCAGGGTTCGGAAGGGCCGCAGGGTATCCAGGGTGATATAGGACCGACCGGTCCCACGGGAGCCACAGGCGCTAGTGGTTTATCTCCGCTTACCATATCCGCATACGGAACAGCATTTTTGATAGAAGAACCCAGTTTGGCCATTGCGCAAGGCGAAGCCATCCCGTTTGGTATCATCCTTAATTATTTTGAGAATCTTACGTTTTCGGAGGATGCAGGCTCTGTAACGATCACGGTTCCGGGAATTTATCGTGTGAGTTATACATTGCTAGCGGATTCGGCTGTAACCAGTTATATGAATGTGTATGTAAACGATGCTCTCATACCGTCCACGGACATTTTAGTTGATCCTACTCATACAGGTGGCACAAAGGATTTCGTCTATGCTTTTGACGCCGGAGATGTCATCACCACACAGTGTACGGATGGCACAATTAATGTGAGTGATTACGTGCTCACCCTCAATGCAATCAAAAATTAGGTACTACGTTTATTGCGAGCAAAGAGTAGCGATTTCTGTCTTGAATCCTCTTTGCTCGCAATCAAAAACGCCGTAACTCCTTATGATCGTTTGGTATTACCATGACACAGTTTTTCGCCGACGAAGGCGAGGCTGTGGTGCTCACGCCGGGGCAACGAGAAATCCTCATATTATGGGGGACATTAATGCCATAGCTGATAAGAGACAGTGTTCCTCAGCTGCCTCTAACCCTCGCCTGTACAGGCTGCTTAAATTATGGTGCGCCTTCTGCGCCGCAAATCTACCCTCACAAATCTGGCGCTGTTTGAGAAATCTGTCGACGTTACATCTCTTTCCCGCTGCTTTTTCACTGCCTCTTCAAAAACATTTACATGGATGGAACGGCTCCGGTGACTGTCGCTTTCGCATTGACTTAACATTGATTTGACTTTTATCTCAATTTTATTGGAGTTTGTCAATACCTCGAACTTGGCACGACATAGGGATACACTTCCATTACATTGGCGTCATTAAAACCGCCTAGTTGCGAGTGTTCTTATAGCATTTTCCCGTCATACAGGGTAGCATACACGAGAAAATTAAAGAAAACAAGAGAAAAAGAAATCAGAGTCGTAAAGTTCGACGACTCTGATCATGGTACAGGCGACAGGAATTGAACCTGCACGGTTGCCCACTAGATCCTAATGCTGTAGTCACCTTGGTGAAACTAAAAAGGTACATCATCATCAAGTTCGGCATTCTCTTTTCTCTTTTGTTCATCATAACTCCTAATGCTAAAACCCAACTTTTCTAAATAATCTAATCGCTCAGAATGATTATAATCTTCAAAGGCTTGTCCATCGGGAAATCCCACAAAGTCTGATGCTTGTAATTTTGAAAAATCAATAAGATCATTAAAAATTTTATTTATTAAATGCATTAACCGACTCTTCAAACATACATATAGGATTTTTTGAAAACGATTGGATGTAATCTTTAATCTTATACATATAACCCAATTCGATAGAATTTATATAAGAAATATACCCTGGTATTTGAAGTGACATTTGGGGACGTACATTATTTGTCACGCAGTCTGACGGGGGTTTGACAACCACTATTAAAAAAATATAAGTAGTAAGCAATGAATACTCGTTTAAAAAAAGGCGGCTTCGGTTGCCTTTTTTTTGTGTGCCATGCATGGCACTTAACTAGGATACGTAAGTCTGCTATGGGGGTACATATCGACCAAACGTTAAATTTCAGCGTGATTTATCACAGCACGTTTTCCGTATGGGTTTGAGAATTTAATGCCTGTAAGTAAACTAATAATTAAGTATTTGTTTACAGAGGGAGAGAGAATAGATACTCTCCTTCTGTTAAACCCCCTTACGTTTTCTATGTCTTGATTTTTTCACATTATAAACATTGCGACAAGAAGGAGAACAATATTCTGATTTTTTAGATTTTGAGATATAAGGCTTACAGCAACGCTTACAAAGCTTAATTTGTGGCAATTCCGATTGGAGTAGTTCCAGAAATATTATATCTATTGCACTTTTTAAACTGTCAAATTGCCAGCTTTATTTTTTTATCTTCCCTGATAAAAGTTTTTACATTCCAAAGCCTGTGTTTAAATGATTTGCCATCATAAAGTTTCAAAAGGGTACGATATAAATATACTGCATAGTTGGAAATCCAAGCAGTTTGTTCAGAATATTCCGGGTGAAAGATTGCACATTTTATATTCCTGTCCCCTTGTGCTTCTAGTTAATTACGATGAAATTAAGGATTCTTATACAAGGGTTTACAGCAGATGTCACAAGCAATCAACACTAGTATTGAAAAGGACAGATTTGGATATCTTTTTTTGTGCACTTTATGCTGGTGAAAGAGGAAGGAAACTTGACAGCAATTTTCCGTGGGCATAGATCTGATACAAGAAAAATAATTTAATCAAACATAACACATTACTCTATGCTCCTATTATGAAGGCAGTTCTTGCAGGGCGTATATCCCAATTTGAAAGCCACTTTTTCAGGAACCATCATTAAATTATCTTTGTCTTTTACATGAATGCAGTCAATCAAGTGGTATCTGTTGCCTTTTGGGGTTATGTAAAAGTATTCATGTATTTCTAATTCGGAGACTTGATTATTTACCGCCGTAATATTCGCAATATTTGCAGTAGTACTTTGATCTGAGGGCTTTGTGTTTAACAAAAGGGCGGCCGGTATCATGCATAATACGAGAATTAAAGCCGCCGTAAGTTTAATGCCATAGGTCTTCACGAATACCGCCGCTTTATGTAGGATGCCCGGATTACGTAAGCAATGGGCAAATTCGGCGGCATCACATTCCTCAACAATATGGTTTGAGGCAACTACACCTTTGCTTGGGTTGTCGCATATGATGTGACCCAACTCGTGACACAGCAGGAGGTACTCTTCGTCCTCACTGAGGTTTTCCAGCATAAAGACAATTTTAAACTTGTCGTCAATAAAAGTAAAAGAAGGTACAGTTTTTGAAAATTCGAACACATCAAGATTACGTAGTAAAATCTCTATTTGAGAGGTATTTTCAATATGGCTATATTTTTGAATATGAAACCCTTGCTTTTTTATCATATCCATTACATTCTCAATTGTGGGGGTAAAAATCCGATGCTTTGCTAATATATTATACGCAAGTTCTTTAGTTCTCCGCATAAGAATCTCCCATTTAGTCCTTTGTATTTCTGAGTATTCTGTGTACCTCAAGAATATCTTCGTCAACTGTTTTTGCCGGAGTGTTTCCGCCAAAAGCAGCGATATGGGGTTTTTCTTTCTGTATTCTGTTGTATTCCATATCAAGTACGGTGTTTACTGTGTGTTTACCCATGTGGTCGAGGTCATGATACTTCTCAAGGATATTCTGGCTTTCGTTATCAATGATTAATGGCTGTCTATTGTCGGTATTAATATTTAGCGTTTTGCAAATTTTTGTTATGGTGTTGAATGAGGCGCCACCTGCTCCGTTTTTTAATATACTCACAATTGTTGAATTAGGCAATCCCATAACTTGTGAAAAATGGCGCACACTTTTGTAATTTCGCTTGATTTCTCTTTCTATCAGTTGACTTAATTCGTCCATAACCTCACCTTCTTCCGAATATATTTTAATATATTTCAACAATAAAGTCAATGAATGTACGTAATATCATAAAAACATATGTGAAAAAACAATAATGGTATTGACATTTCGTGAAAAAACATGTATATTTAACGTAAAATCAAACAATTATACAATAATCGACGTAATAGCACACAAGATTTGTGTAAAATTTTGTTAAAGGTTTCTAAAGAAGTTTATTTTCAGCAATCACGCAACGAGAAAAACTTATAAATTATGAATGGAGGAGTTAGTTTGAATAAATTCAAACTAAGCCTCCGGCGGAATTTACTGCGCCGCCGAAATTTTCGCTCTGCGGAGCGAAACGGCGATGCGCATAAGTTCCATTTTACACCTTATCCGCCCACGGTAAGGTGCGTGAGTTTTATTATTTATATTTTTGTGGGCAGAAAGGCTATGGAACTTATAATGAAAAAAATTCTATGTACGCTTCTTGCTATTTGTATGATGGCAACGGTTTGCTTCGGGCAGGAAAACCCTGCTATGGGGGAGGATGATTTTCCTGTACTTTCCCCGGAAGAGTTTGAAGCTTTGCCTGAGATTATAAGCTACGACATGTACGAGGAGAATGGTCAGGCAGACCCGGTTATAGTGAGATTTACGGATGAAGAAAAACAGGCTATCATGGAGAGAAACAGAGCAAAGATTGAACATATGATAGAAATGGAAAGGGATGCCGATGATGACGGAGGAGTTGTTCCGCCAAACTTCACAGGAGAAAGTGAGCAACAGATAATAAAAGAGGAGAATGTGATTGAACAAAATGGGGTCACGGGCGGTTTTAATAAAACGTCGGAGTCCGGAAGAATAAGCAAAGCTCCTATGGTAGACAGCGGGGACGCTCATACGGTATGGCTTCGGGAAGACGGTACAGTATGGACTTGGGGTCTTTATCACCTCTCCGGATGGGGCATATATGCAGCAATAGACCACTACTATTCACCGGTTCAGGTTGAAGGGCTGGAATCAATTGTGGCGGTTTCTGCGGGTGGCTACCACAGTCTTGCGCTAAAAAGCGATGGAACCGTGTGGGCATGGGGAGGGAATGGTTTTAGTGAACTTGGAGACGGAACATATATTGACAGGCAAGTTCCTGTTCAGGTTATCGGACTGGACTCCGTAATAGCCATTTCTGCCGGGGGCATCATCAGTATGGCACTAAAAAGTGATGGAACGGTTTGGGTTTGGGGTTCAGATCCCGTAGTTTACTATAATTTTCCACCAACCCAAGTGACGGAACTTGATGAACAAATTATTAGTATATCTGCAGGGTGCTACCATTGCCTGGCTTTATCAAATAACGGCACAGTATATATTTGGGTTCCGGGGGATTATCTGCCGATTAAGGTCGCAGGGGAGAGTGGCGTAGATTACTTGAGTGATGTGGTTGACATTTCTGCGGGGAATAATTATAGCCTTGCATTAAAAAGTGATGGTACAGTATTTGCATGGGGCTTCAACGATTTCGGTCAATTAGGCATTGGCACGGCTACTTCTTACAATCCCACTCCGGCACAGGTATTGGGGGAAGGCGGCAACGGTTATTTAACGGGGGTTGTAGCCATCAGCGCTTCTTCATGCCATAGCATGGCACTTAAAAACGACGGCAGTGTTTGGGCTTGGGGAAGCAACTGGTCAGGCAATTTGGGCGATGGAACGAACACGAATAAATACACTCCCGTACAGGTGATAAGCGGCGGTGTTATTGGCATTTCTACGGGCTACTCACACAGTGTGGCGTTAAAAAATGACGGAAGTGTATATACGGTAGGCGACAATTCATATGGGCAAATTGGCAATGGGACTTCTTCTGTAAGGGAGACGCCCGTTCAGGTTTTAAATGCAAACAATATCAAAAAGGTTGAAGGAAAGTCTAATGTTGCAATGGCTCTTGCCTATGACGGCTCTGTATGGGAATGGGATATTTATTCTATTCCAAAAAAGCTGAGTTTTGGAGGAGTTGAGATTAGCAACGTAAAGGATATATCAGTTGGTTTTTCTCACACAATCCTATTAATGCAGGATGGTACGATTTACACTTATGGCAGTAACACTCATGGGCAATTGGGGGATGGCACTACAACTTCACAAGACAACCCGGTGCAGGTCAAGGGAGTGAACGGAGAGGGGTTTTTTACAGATATTGTATCTGTGGCAGCAGGAGAGAATTATAGTTTAGCAGTAAAAGCCGATGGTACTGTTTATGCATGGGGAAGGAACAATTATGGGCAGTTGGGAGATGGAACAACAACCTCAAGTGCAACTCCGGTGCGGGTTAAAGGTGTGGGAGGAGAAGATGTACTTGAAGGAGTTAAGGCGGTATATACTAGTCACATAGTAACAACAAGCGTTGCCCTGAAGGAAGACGGCACTGTATTTACATGGGGATTCAATGGTGACAGTTATGCACTTGGGAATTCATATTTCAGCGGTAATTTCTCAAGTTTGCCCACACAGGTAAGGGGCGTGGGAGGTAATGGGTATTTAACGGACATTGTTTCAGTGTCAGCTAAAAGTGCCCCGATATTTGCCTTAAAGAGTGATGGAAACGTATATGGCTGGGGGTCGCGTCATGATCAGGCATATGGAAGATATTCTATTGCATTCGACGGAAATCCCATACAGGTAGGAGAACTTGAATACAATATGTTTTTAGATGATGTAATCAGCATATCTTCTTTTGGATACCATGTTGGAACGGCGGTAAGAAGTGACGGCAGTGTTTGGTATTGGGGATTGATTTATCATGGAAACTTCGGGGTCATGTCATATCAAGTACCTGAGGAATTAACCGATATACAAGATGCGGCTTCCGTTTTTTCATATGGTGATTATAAACTTATAGTGAAGAATGATGGCACTGTATGGTCGTGGGGACATGACGGTCCATTCGGTGATGGCAACTTTGCTTATGAAACAGAATGGTATCGGGCGGCCACACCCACAAGCAGTATTGCAAAAGTTTACACATCAGAAGGTTCAAATGCCAGGATGATGGTGCTAAACAGCGATGGAACTGTTTGGGGCTCCGGCACTAACGATAAAGGGGCATTAGGTGATGGGGGAAATGAGGACAGGCTTACCCCGGTGCAGGCTTTACAGGGAAATGAACCCATACGGGATGTTGTTTCACTTTCCTTGGGGAATGATCACACTCTTGCACTTAAAAGTGACGGAACGGTATGGGCGTGGGGATATAACAATGCAGGACGGCTTGGTGATGGAACCGGGGTCAATAGCAACACGGCGGTACAGGTTGCAGACAGTGCAGGCACAGGCTACTTAACCGATGTTGTTGCCATTGCTGCAGGATGGCATCACAGTGTGGCACTTAAAAATGACGGGACTGTATGGGCATGGGGATATAATCCAGTCGGGCAATTGGGTGAGGGAAATCAGCATAGCGCTTATCAGAAACCGGTACAAGTCAAAAATGAAGATGGAACAGGCTTTCTGACAGATGTAAAAGCGATTGCCGCTGCAGGGAATCATACTGCCGCACTTAAAAATGATGGAACAATATTGGCTTGGGGTCAAAACACCCATGGACAGCTTGGCAATAACACGACTACAGATTCGGGTGTACCTGTTCATATTCAGACTGCAGGAGGAACAATTACAGGTGTGAAATCAATTTCGCTTGGACTTGGTAATATCATGGCACTAAAGGCTGATAGTACTGTATGGATGTGCGGCTTAAATGACAAAGGGCAGTTGGGCAACAATACTACTACAAACAGCAGTGTTATGGTACAGGTGCTGAATGAAGATGCAACGGGATATTTGACAGATGTATCGGCAATTGAATGTGGAAGGCAGCACTGCCTGGCTATGCAATCTGACGGAACTGTATTAGGGTGGGGCTACAATATGTACAGGCAGTTGGCAACGGGGTATAATGATGACAAGCGGCTTCCGACAAGGGTATTGGGAGTAGGAGGGCAAGGATATCTAGGCGATATTGTGCAGCTTTCGGCAGGATATTTCTTTAGTGCTGCACTTACCTCTCAGGGGCGTGTCAGGGGCTGGGGTTACAACATTGCGGGAGAATTCGGAATCGGTTCATCAGGAAATACAGCGCACTATCCTACTGCGGTATTTACTTCGGGAATTATATATGATGATTATCATGGCGATTTTGACAGAGCTACGGAAGTTGAAACCCATAGAAACATTTATGGAACCATCAATTTCCCTGATGATGTGGACTGTTTTAAGTACACTGCCCTGCTAACAGGAAATATTGATATACATACCAGCGGAAACATTGATGTCACAATGTATGATGAAGGGCTTAGTCTAATGCAGAAGGGTGACATGGGGTACAGCGTGACAAGCGAAAGTGTTTATTACATTAAGGTTACCGGAAATTTGGAGGGAAACTATACATTCAGCGTTGGTCAGTCATTAAACGCCCTTCAGATATTAAACCCCGTATTTAAGCTGGGGGCGACAGGGAATAATGTAATCATAAGGATGCAAACCGGGTTTGTAAGGAGTTCGGCACTGTATAAAAACAATACGGATTCCGATAAAAATGCTGTTTTGATAATATTGCTTCGTGATAAGCAAACAAATGGTTTGGAAAATATTGCAACCCTAAACAAGAGTATACAAGCGGGTGCGGCAGAGGCTTTTGAAGCCGGATTTAACATACCGACAGATTATGAAAACTATAAAATAGAGATAATGGCATGGGATGAAAATATGGAACTGATTTCAAATGAAATCGTGTTCCAGTAAGGAGGGAACATATGAAAAAACTATGTGCCTTGACTCTCAGCTTGCTTATGGCACTGGGGTGTCTTACTGTTTCTGCGCTGGGGTTTAGTTTTGAAATTACAATTGATTATAATGACAACACTTTAAACTTATCTGGCACCTCGGATGGGAACCATATTACATATTATATTGAAGCGCCTGATATGAGGGTGGATAATTTAGGTAAAATTCCTGTTGAGAACGGAGAATTCATATTCTCATATGTTATGCAGGAACCTCAGGACGGTATTTATACCTTAACAATAAGAGATGATACAATGAACGAGCCGATTGTAGAAAATTTTGAATACATAAAGCCGCCTGACCCTGAAGACACAATAGAATTAAACCTTGAAGATGGAAACCATTATAATGTGATTATCGCCGGGAAAAACTTAAGGTCACTTAGCGAAAAAATATTTGTAATAGAATATGACCCTCAAAAGTTAGATGTGGAAGATTTGTGTATCCTTACCAAGGGTGACGATGTCGTATCCGGGGCAATTCCGGGAACGGATATT
>CAZNYY010000003.1:0-25020 GCA_964577335.1 uncultured Oscillospiraceae bacterium
CCACATCATCACTTTCACGCTGACTGTCTAATGCCGCTATCGCATCCATAATCGCTTGTGCAGGGTCTGCAACACCTGTTAAGTCTAAGTCGGCGCGTTCTTTGTGTAGGCTGTTTGGGGCGGCGATGCTGTAATGTAAACCGCTTTTACAATCACTTCCGCCACCGCCGCCAATCGGTACTGATAAATTTCCTTTAATCATTATCGCTCACCTCAATTCAAAATTGCACGGATAGCTATATTACAAGCACCGCCATTATTTACAATCTTAATTGCAAACACTGTTTTATTAATCGTTTCGTTTTCTTTAATCTCCTGCCACATTGCACCCGCGTCTTTCGGATTGCTGTTTAATGTCGCGTACAATGTAACATCGCCGTCCGTTTGCCAGCCAATATCGTTTATGCCTCGCTTGTTTGGCGAAATGGTCGGCATTTTAACGATAACAGTTTCAGCTCCTTCTAACTCTTTTTCAAACACATAATTAAAGGCGTTTGTGGTTCTTGTGAAGTTTAGCATTTTTATACCCCCTCAAATTTTCTAAGCTGCACATCTGTTGTAGTATTCAAATTTTCGTCATACCTTATAGAAACAACAACTACCGCGTTATATCCTGATATAATTTTATCCGTTTCCCCGCTTGATACCGTCATGGAAGAAATATTTTCTTCCGTCAATATTGTATCCACTGTTTCTTGTGTCATGGGGCTTGTTATGGTACACATTAAAGACCACACATTCTTGTCCCTGTTTACCATTTGCTCGTTTAAATTGATAATATCTACCGTTGTTTCGTCATTAAATGTTAATGTCATTTTTTGTTACCCCCTTTAAGTTTGGTCTAAAATAGCATTTAACTCATCTTTCATTAAGTTAAGAGAATTTGCTGTTACAAAAACAGCATTTCGAACTGCCGTTACATCGCTAAGTTTAACAAATAAAGTTCCATGTAACATACTGCGAGCTACAAAACCTAAGAAAAGGTCGGCAATAGCCTCTTTATTTACAAAGTCGTACTGTATAACGGTCGATAAGTTATAAAAATCTTCTCCCTTGTATGCGGCTACCTCGTCAAGTTTATAAACATAATTATTCCATTCTAAAGCTGTAAGATTGTACTGCCCATCTGGCACCTTTGCAGCAACCCAAGAAAAGGTAGTGGGCTTTGTTCCTTGTAGATGCTGTCTTTTAGTTTCCCAATAAATAAGCCCATCATCTGCTATTGCATCATAATATTGTGAGTACAAAATCGCTGCTCCGACCTGCAATTCGGTAACCCCTTTAACTATATAGGTAACGTTTAGCGTTAATCCGGTTACTGCGTAGCTCGACATTCCCCCATTGTACAAGGAAAAAGAAGTTACTGGTACAACTCCGTTTTTCTTATACACATCAAATATCACTCTGGTCCAGTTATAAGAAAAGTTGCCAATGGTCACCCTTAAATTATTCCCTACCTGTGATGTTGAAAATTTTGCAGGTTCAGGGCACATAGTAAGCGTTGCCGGGGTTGTGCCGGCACTAAACTCATCTGTATTTGCATTATACCCATATGCTGTAAGCTGGTATGTAGTCGCATATTTCGTTACGTAAGACTTCCCCGGGGCACTTGCTAACAGGTCTAAATCAAATTCACACCAGTTGATTTTTTCGACGAGGGCTTTAGAAATCACCCAAGTACCAATCGTAGCTCCGCCGGACTCAAGCTTTATGCCATATCCTGTATGACCTGTGCTTTTACCCCATTTTACCAAGGCGGTGTTGTTATAACGATATATTACTGTAACATCTGCGTTTGGTTTTGTTGGCGCCATATAAAATCACCCCTTACATAAATCGAGCATAAACTAATAAATTGTCAACAGTTGCATTTGTAAAATCCCAAGTACCCACCGGATATGTTTTATGTGTGTTGCCGCCACTCGGCTCATTGCCAATATAAAGAACCGATGCCCCCATAGGTTTGATATACATCGAGCCACCCGCTTGATAAATAGTACCCCTGTGTTCAGGACTTCCACCTAAACTTTGATAATATAAATCTAAGCTTGCATCACTTGAGTTAAGACTTATATATTGTCCGTAAGTAGTGCTTGATAAATTACTTCTGACTTCCCCCCCTGTAATTGTTCCTCCTGTAATGCTGGGGCTTTCAATCGTTGTTTGCGTTATTTTTGTCGAGGTTATATACGAAGGTACAGTCGGTATGCTTGGCTTGTTTGTTAAATCGGAATAACTTCCGCTTGTTGCAACTGTTTTAAAATCAGGTTTATTATTAACTTTCGTCCATTCTATAACAGCGTCCGCACCCATAGTAACATTCGTTCCGACAATAAGACTTTCGATTTTAGCGGCTGAAATATTCGCGCCGTCCTTAATTTCGCTGTTTGTAACCCTGTATTCCCCGTCTGTATCTTTTGTTCCCAAAACAGCTTTATTCCATTGCTCCGCTTTTGCTATATAATCATCTTGCAACGGATTATCCTCGTCAAATGCCGGAACTTCCGTACCGTTTAAAAATATCTTTCCGCTTTCATCCAATCTCAATCTTACAGCCGTTTCATCTTCCGTGATATAAAATATATCAATGCCGGTTGCATCTTTGGTAATATAACCTACATTTTTGCCTGTTCCGTCACCTGCGCCTAAAACAATACCCGGTATGCCTGTTCCGTCTTTATCTTTGACAAAGCCAAGCGCCATCTTAATTAACTCATCATTTCTGAAAGTAATAAACTCTCTTTGCATTTGAATGTAATCATTTCCCACCCCATCAAAGTCGCTCGTTTTTATTTTCCCGGAAGTAATCAAATCACCTTTTATAGATACATTACCCTTCAACTTAAACCCTGTTGCCGTTTGTTCAAACACAGTGCCGAAGTTTGCCTGTGAAGTGCTTTCCCACGCCTCTCCGTTCCAAAAATAATAAAGATTGCCGGGCTCATAATAATAAAGTTTCGATTTGTTTACTCTATCATCTAAATCATTTATTTCTACAGGGTTGCCATAGTTTGCCTGTACCGTCTGTTTTATGCTTGCCGCCGTTTGTGTAATGTCGGATTGTAGCAAACCGTCTGCTGTTTGCCTGTCTGTTACTTCTTGTGTTATCACTCCCGCTGTTTGCGTTATTTGGCTTTGTATTGATGTTTCGCTTTCGCCAAACACATTTTCAACCACGGACGATATTTCACCCGCCGTTTGTACTACCTGACTTTGCATGGTATTTACCGGCGCCGTTGTCTCAACCCATTTATCACTTTCGAACTTATAAAACTTCTGATTAGCTAAGTTATAATATGTCTTTTCTCTATCCGCGCCTTCGGGCGGCAAATACGGTGAAGTCGAATTGCTGTAAATAATAACATCACCGTATACAGCTGAAACAACCTGTGTTATTCTGCCGGCTTCAACTATTAAAGCCGAATCAAGCCCGTTTATATCAGAAGCCATTATGGCAACTCTATCGGCTGTCTGGTCAATTTCCGTTTTCATGCCGTCTTTTTCTTTTCTGATGCGTCCGGAAAAATTATCATCGTCCAAGTTATATAACAAATCCTCATACTTGCGCTTTGTCAACGACAATTCATCACGAAGCGCCTGTACTTCCTTTTTTATTTCTCTTACTTCTGCCATTAAATCATACATACAGTTCGCCCCCTTGTGTTACAAAGATTTCAAGCCCATAAAGTTTTATCTTTCCGTATCCTTCAAAATGAAGTTTAAAGCCATAATTTGCCGTCTGTCTCGGCACTATCCGTATAGCTTTTAAACCAAGCCCCCTGCCGGAATATACTTTATGGGAACCGCTGTAAGAAAACTTTTCATCATCATAAACTATGTAAACCTCTAAAGAACCGGTTGTTAGAAACTCGGCAAACAACTGTATTTTTTTAATATGCTTTATATCAATTGTCTTTCCGGTAAATAAATCCGTTTCAAACGACCAACTATGAAAATAATTCCCGCTGTCAAGCCTGTAAACTTTGCCGTTTTCACCAAACAAAAACATTCCGTTTTTATTATACGCAAACCCCAATACGCCAAAATCAATACTTTCTTCCGACCATTGGTCTATAAATGTGTCATAAACAAATAATTTGTGTTCAAAGCCAACTTTCGTATATAAATAATACTTCCGTTTATCCGCTCCGCTAACAGCATTGCTAAACCGGTTGATATTTAAATTGTATCCAATGTTTCGCGGGTTCGCCCCTGTGTATATTTTCACTCCATCCATTGCAACAAATATTAGCCTGCCGTTTACTTCTTGAACCGTCCTGCCGTCAATTGCTCCTTCGGGGAATATATCATGTATTCTAAATGGATTTTTATTGTTATATATCTCGTGCATAAAATTATGCTTAAAACAAACCACATGGTTCATAAATGTTGTTATGCCGGTAAACGCTGTGTTAGCTTTCGTGTTCGCCTGTGCGGGAGAAACCCAAGCGTCGCTTTCGTTATACTCAGCATAATCAAAATCCCAATTGGCATAATCGTTAAATGCGCTTGCGTATACCCTGTCATCATCAACGCCGAATAGTCTTGACAAATGCACCGTTGCATATTTAATATCCGGTATAGGGTTATCCCCGTTCGCTTCCAAATCATCCGCTTTTAATTCGCTGTCATCTAAATAAACAGCCTTTTTATCCGGGAACACTATATACCGTTCTTCAAAGCTCCCCGAAATCGGGTCACCCACATCATCATATAAATTAAATTTAACAATGCTTCTTTGTATTTTTTCGTCCGCGCTTGTTGCCCCGCTTTCTTTAAGCTCGGCTGTATATGTCGATTTTCCGGAATCATTTTTAATATAATCGATTTTAATTTTTCCATCATCTCTGTAAACCACAAATAAAAAATCATCAAAACCGAATAAGCTGATAGGATTTGTATACCCCTCTTTATACACAACCCTCTTTTGCGACGGCGTTAAATATGGCGCCTCATCGGTGGATATATTGCTTGCCATAGACAAAACACCGGTATCTAAAGTTTGCCGTTTATTAAGCCCACTCCAGTTTACCTTTGTCAGCTTATACTGTTTTTGCCCCTGCGGTAACGGCAACTGCATATATGTTAATTGTTCCTGTTTTTTAGCCATAACAATACCTCACATACCAAACTTCGATTGTCTGGAAAGCGCCCACGCTTTAAAACTTTCAAGCAAAGCGTTGTAATCATTAAGCCACTTTGCGGCGTTGGCATCTTCATTTGCCAACTTATACGCTTCGCCCCTAAGTTTTGCCCCAACTATGTCTATAAATTCATAAGGCAACATTACATTCCCCGTTTGAATTACATCGCTTGCGTTTACAGTTTTTAATGCCGGCTTTACAAAATAATAAATAATTATTTCTTCCGGCACCGTTTCTGTTTTAACGCACAGCTTTTTACCCTGTTTATAATAAATACCAACAAATATATCCGGATTGACAATTGTAGACTTCATCAGCTGCACATCATCGACAAACACAGTATAAATATCCTCAAACCTTATATTGTTTTCCTCTGCAGGAACTGTTACCGATTCAATGTCTATTTCTGTTTCGTTCGCCAATATAATTTTACATTGTTCTCTTATGAATTCGGTGTATAGCAGTTGTTCTAACGCGTTTAGCCACTCTATATATGTTTTATTGGAAATAGGCAACGCTATATCAATTTCGTTCTTTAAACCGCTCACAAACGCACTTGCCGCTATCCCGCTATCGAACATAATTACCACCCCAAATTCTTTACTTGTTTGCCTTTTGCGCCATCTTTCCAATACTTCAAATATACCGCGTGAGCTTTCCGAATAAATTCACCTTTATGGCTTTCGCCCAAGCCCGTTAAAAATAAAATATTATCCACAATTGCCGTATTATACAGCGGCAAAACAGTGCTTTCATCGCTAAGTGATTTTACAATCACAGGTTCACCTTTAAAAAGGTTTTTCTTATCGTTACCGTATAAACCTTCAAGCTCGCTAACGCTGTCATTGTAATAGTTAAAAAACCGCCGCTGCTCAATAGGCGTTTCCAAACTAACCTTTTCAAACACATCTTTTATTGTCATGCAAATCACTCCTTATTTGTTCAGCAAGTGCCAAGGTCTTGCGTGGCAGGGGAAGGAAGAAAGAAAAAAACCCGCCACGCAAGAAACTGACAATCAAAAACGATTATGCGCAATTATGAATTCGCACACAACCGCCGGGATTTGTGCAAATTAAATCGCCAAAGTTTACAAGCAATGCCCTGTAAACAGATTTTCCTTCCATCAAATTAAATATTCCCCCTCCTTGCAACTCGGCAAAATTCCATTCTTTGGCGTGAAATTCCACAGCGCCGCTTTCAATTCCCCACATTTCATCTTCCGGCACAAAGCTTTCGTTAACAATGTCAACTTCTTTATTGCCGAACAAAAATGTAATAGACTTAAAGCCGCCTGTAATGGTCTTGCTTCGTTCCTCAACACGAATGTTATTGGTACGCAAATAGTTTACATAGTTGTCATACGCTTCGTCACCGCAAAGCAACATATCAACATCGCTGTTCTTTTCGTTCTTTGCACGGCGCAATGTCTTTGTAATTGTTCCATCGTCAATATCACCGTTGCCGTCTACTACAACAGGGTACAAATACGGATTGCTCGCTTTTGTCACACCGTATAAGCTTGTCACATTGTTATCGAATATCGCACCAAGTCCGGTAATTTCACGGGTAAACGAATTTTGAACGGTAATAAATCCTGCGTCAAGAGTAGTCGCCGAACCGTCAATTGTTATAGTGCCGTTAACCCTGTCCACCGCTGTAATTCTGCGCCCCGACTTTTGCGGAGTGCTTGTAATGATGTCACCGGTTGTCCATATGTCAATTATAAGCCCTTCCTTGACATACTTCGTGTCAGCAACCGTAATTACATTACCCGCAGGAGATACCGCCGATGTGGTAGTTAAAACGCCTGTACCGTTGCCAAACAACGACCTACCCACATTCCATTTTGCCGTATCGTATGCGCCTTTAACTTCTGTGTCGAGAGCGTTTGCCATAGCTCCGCCCGAGCCTGTAAGCGTTACAGCTTTAGCAGAAATTGTCACATTAACATACATATCTTTTGAATTTGTCGCAAACCTTTCAAACTTAACATTTCCGGATGCCGGAGTGTTAAGCCCTTCCGCACCGAAACCGAAACCGCCTGACAAACCGACCGGAGCAGCAGCCACGATTTTATCAGATACCAGCGGCACTTTTTTAATTTTACTAAACAACGCTGACGGCTCAATGCCTAATTGATTTCGCCATACCGGCAAATAATTTTCCTTTAACGCTTTTTCAAATGTTACCAAATTTTGCATAATTCATCCCCCTAAGATAATAAATAATTTTTACTTCAACTTCTACTACTTCTTCGGAGTAAACATATTTCGTGTCCGTTCCGAAGCGTCATCCCATGTTTTTGGTTTTTCTTTTATATTGAGTGCCGCATTTACTGCGCCGCTGCTTGCAGAAAACGGTGGCACTTGCTGACCGCCTTGAACCTGTTCAACCCTTTTCTTTTCGATTAAATCTTGAAAGTCCTTATTTTTTTCGTATAACTCCATCAGTTCTTCGGCTGTTGGCTCTTTGTTGCCCTCTTTAATGTTGCTTACACCTTTGGCAATGGCATACGCCATTATGTATTTTTCATCTGTGGGAAGGTCCGGCGACGACAGAGCCTTATTATTCGCGATTATCCTATCAAGTTGCGGTAACATCTCCTGTATCCCCTGCAATTCCGGCACCTGCGCCAGTGACGAAATAACTTCCGTCTTTTCTTTTTCATATGCTCCGGCTTTTGCTTGTTCGACAAACGGCTGCAAATCTTTCATAACATCGTCTTTAACAAACTCAGCCATTTGACGAGCATATTCCTCTTGCTTAGATTTTATTGTGTCCTCATCATCAAAGGTAAGCGAACTTACATCAAGCGTTGGCATAACAGCTTCTATAATTTCCTCTTTCTTTTCATCACTCATCCGCCTCGCCAATTCTTGCAAATTCTGATTTTCCGCCTTTAATGCTTCAATTTCCTGCATTACCTGTTGCAACTGCTCATCTTTTTCAGTCGCAACCTCCGTTGCCGCCTCAGCCGCTTTAACCGCTTCTTCGGTAACATTGCCTTCGGCGCCTTCAACCGCCGTCTCTTCAACTGCCGGTGTTCCCTCAACTTCCTGCTCCGGCGTGTTAAAATCCGCTTCGCTTGCCTGCCGTGCATCATCGAATGTTTCAATCCCCGGTATTGTTTCTTGTTTGTTTTCGTTACCCATAATTATCTCATTTCTCCTTCCGGCATTACTGCCATCATTTGTTTCCTTTCCTTCCTCTCAAAATGCTGCATAGCGTGCCCTTCCAACGCCGCCGCATATTCCGGCTTTTTCATTTTTAATATCTGAAAATTCATCTGCAAGATATACCTTAGGTGTTCTTCATAGTGAATTTCATCATCATCAAAATCGCTTATTTCCGGTAACGCGCCGTTTTCAAAGAAAACATTTTCACGCTGTGCCGCCTGTATTTGTAACAAATTCAAATTCATTATTTCGGTATAATTTCCAATCCGCATATATTCCAAAGCCCGCTGTTTCACCCGCTCCGGTATCTTTCCTGTTGCGTCTGTGAACAATCCTAAGTTATATGCCTCAAAGAACCGTTGTTTTTGCATTTCCTCACTCATAAGCAGTTCGTTTTCGGTCACATATTCCACATCATAGCTGTTTATATCCTGAGCCGACCATATTATCGCGCTGCCTATGCTGTTTGTGCCGACATAATTAATAATTCTACGAGCATTAGCATACAGTTTATAAATCTGCAACCACATCTTAGCTAAATTCCGTATGCTATTTCGAATGTGGTCACCCGTCAACGACAACCGCGTATCATCCGTTTCTTTAATGCTTTCCAACGCCCTGCCTGATGTTACCCCTGTCGGCACACTTCCGGAAGTCATAAGCTGGCTAACCCCTGCAACATATTCCATATCGCGAATTAAATTCTGCCGCTCCATCATAATTTCAGACGGTAAATTCCCATTCTCTATCGGTTTCGGTGCCTGTGAGCCTTGCTTATAAACCAACATATAACCCGGTGTCAACCCATTGGCTTCATATTCTTCTATGTCAATTGAACCTTCCTCTACCGAAAAACTTTGTATCGCAACACGCTTTATAAATTCATGTATACGGTTTACGCAACCGTTAAACGCCCTTTGTCGGGGAATTAAATCCTCTATTACCGACTTACCGAAAAATTGCCCGGCAATCTCTCTGCAAATGACCTGGTTTAACGGAATTCTGTTATACGGCAAATTCCCGTAATAAACAATTTCCTTGTCGCCGATTATAATTATCATGCGCCCGTCAGGTCTATGCTTCGACGGCCGTTCAAAATATGTAATAACCTTTTCGGCGTTATCAACCGTTCTGTGTCCTATCGTCAATACTGTGCTTTCATATCCAAACCCGCCGCCACTGCCCACCGGAGTAAGCTCAAATGTTTCAATATTCGTTCCTTCGACCTCAACACCGTATAAATCATATATATCATCAACCGTTTTTACCTGCTCCAATATAACTGACCGTTGCGAGTCTATCCCCTGCTTGAAAATACTTTCCGGGTATATTTCATACGGGGTAATCAGCCCATAATCCAAATCACCTTCGTAAAACGCTTCTTCATCATTCTTTTCCATACCGTCCTCACCAATTGCAACAACCTTTTTAACAGCGTATTTTTCACCCTTGTTACTGTCCCACCACGAAAGCCAAAAGCAATTACCGCATAGTTCATTCCATGCAATCATAGTGTTTTTCTTACTGTCAAAGTCGCTTACCGACTGTGTATGCTGTAATACCGCCGTTGATACTTCCGCCTTGGCGTAATCGTCAAGCTCGTTTGTCCGCGGGTTAACCTTCATTAAGTATTTTATTTTCTTTAAGTTTGAAATCCGCGTTTCAATCAGCGGCGCTATCTGATTAAATGTTTCGCGCTCAAGCCAATCATAAACAGGTTCTAACTGTTCAATGTTCCCCCGGTATGTATTTATATCGCAATACTGATTTCCCACAAGAAAATTTGCGTTTAATGTCCATTGGTTTTCAAGGGGAGAACGCTCCGTTCGGCGCTTTTCAAGTTCTTCGGTAACAAATTTAATAACATCTTCTTTATATAACTGCGTGCCGTCCTTTTCAGTATCAATAACCTTTTTTTCAGTTTCAACTTCACCCTCGGCAAAAACACTATCTTCGCTTGCATACATACCCCGAACTGGCGGAGCATACCTAAAAGCCACTACCCATCACCTCATTTCTCTTGCCGCTTGCGCCACTTTTCTATAACCCGCTGATGTGCGCTTATACTTTTGCTAACCGGTTCATTAATCGTTTTGTATTCGCTCATATTCCGGCACATCAAACGATTATAAAGGTCTTTGCGCTCAAACCAATGCAATATCGCCTGTATAATAATAATCACACTCAGCACAGCAACAACAATTAACATTATTCGCCACCGCCGGCTTCTTCGCTCCATACAGCTTTTAATTCGATGTTGTTTTCGATTTCGGTTTCAAAATCAAACAAAACATCACCTAAATGCCATCCGTCAAAAAGATAATCTTCTTTTGTAGGGTCTTTTGGTTCTTCCGCCGTCGTTCCGAACGGTATGGTCTGGCTATCAACCGAGCTGCCACCATCACTATCAAACGCCACCGTAATATTTGTAACGGCTTTTATTTTTAATAATAACGCTTCTAAGTCGGCAACATCACCCTGCAAGCCGCTAATATCCTGCATAACATCTTTGGTGTCCTCTGCGTGCTGAACCAATTCCAATATAACCGTTCCAAGTTTCCCCAACTGCCCCGAAAACCCCATGCCGCGGTTTAATATGTTTTTAAGTTTCATTATCTGCAACCCCTTTACAAAATCGCTTATGCATTTCAAGTCCGCGCGGTTTTTCAAACGCCCTGCCACAATCCGTACATACATAGCCGTTTAAATCAGATAATTTCGGCAGCTTAACCCCTATCGGTTCTGACGATTCTTCCAGCACTACCGGCTCCCGTTTACTAATATCAAAAAACAATCCTTTAGGCTCAGTCCTTTTCGGTTTTTCCGGCTCTTTGTAGTCTGCCATTTCCTTTAATGCCGATTCTAAACAACTTTTACACACTATAACGCTGTTCCCCGCTTCTCTCGTCTGCGAAATAGCATAAGTATCAACACTTTTACATCCCCTAACCATGCAGCGCCGTTTTAGTTTCTTAATATTCATCAGTAATAGCTCCTTCTTATATTTCCTTTTTTCAGCACTTTATCTTTATACTTTTGCAGTTCCGTCCGCTCGTCAACCTTTTTAGCTTCAACCTTTTCGACCATGCGCCAGTTTTGTATGCCGTACCGTAGAGCTGCCATAGCATCATCGTTAATGTTAATAGGTTCATCTGTATACTTGTCGGTTATCCTGTCCTTTTGCCATCTGTATTGTCCTATTTCAGATATAGTGTTCGCGCATGAGCTGTCAATATATATTTTTCGCTGTTTTAACCAATCAATTTGCGCCTTAACGCTTCCGGTACCTTTTTTACTCGGTACAACTCTAAACCCTGCGCGCCGCCACATCTGTATTCTATCCGGCTCCGCACTATCCGCAAACATAACTTTAGTTTTATCCCAATCCTTTAACATAGGTATTATCTCGCTTGTATCCTTTTCGGTAACATATAATTCCTTTAAAATATAAATCTGTCCGTCCTTAATCCCTAAACAAAGCACTGCGTTTGCATGATTAAATCCAAAGTCCTGCCCGTATGCCACATCATCATAAAAATTATAATCCTGCTCACATTCAATAACATTCCAATTGCTAAATATCAGTCCGGATGTTTCGCCCCATTCGCCAAGCCCGTAAATCCTGTATCCTTCAGGGTCAAGCTCTCTCCTGCGCTCCATACGGTCATAATAAGCGATGTCAATGAATTTATTATCTAAATATGTACTGTGATGTGTCAAAACATCATCAGAAACGCTATCAAAAAACACTCTCTTAATCCAATGCGCCGAGCTTACCGGGTTAAAGGTAAGCTTCATCTGATAAAACAATCCCCGGGGAAGTTCGCCCCTTAGTCGGTCATCTATAACATCAACATCAGCCTGTTGCAACTCTGTTGCTTCCTCAAGCCATACATCTGTAAGCTTCCCTGTGGTAAATGTAACCGATTTTATTTTCTCACGCTGTCGGTCATCGTTAAATCCTGCGAACAACACTTCGTTTTTATTTACCAAACACTTAATGCCCATCGGCGAAACGGTGTAAGAAAAATATTTTTCAAGCCCCATGCGGTTAACAGCTCCGACAAGTTCAGAAAATGTGCTGTTCCTATTCGATTGTTCCACCTTACGCACACATAGCAGATTTCGCCCCGGTTCACTTATCAGCCGTAAAATATATTGTTGCGCCGTATCAACGGATTTTCCGGAGCCTGCCGAGCCTTTCATAACAACATATCTATGCTTCGACTTATGTATCGGCTTGAAAATCTTATTGCATTTGATACTTATGTTATTCGGCAACCGGCACCACCACCTTAAAAATACAATTTTTCATACCTATCCGTTTTATACCGCCGTCGCTTCTCAAACCACAGCCACCAGTTCAACCGCCCTATAAAACTACACTATTTTCAAACTATTACAACCTTCTTCCCCCGCTCCAAACCCGCTCCAAGCCCGCCAGTTTTACATCCAACTTCGCAAAATACCAATTTTACGAAGTTGCAAACCCTGTAACGGTGCGGGTTATAAGGTTTTGATAATATTTTGTTGCATAAAACACCGTTTCAAGTATAATTATTCAACATATTTTACAGTTATTTCAAACCCTTTTTCGCTGCTTAAATCGAGCTTATCGGTCGGTTTTTCACCGATGGTATCTCTAACCAGTTCAAACGCTTTTTCGCTGCCCTGTGTCGCTTTATACGCCATAGCAAGCCCCATAGCTTGGTCTATTGTAATGCTTCCGTTTTTAGCGCGTATACGCTCCGCAAGCTCTGTCAGTTCAATATCTTTCGGCATATCCGTTGCAAGTATGGCAGTAAAGATTTCGCGGAAGGTAAGCCGCTTCTTTGCTTTTTTTGCCGAGGCCTTACCACCTTTGCGCTGTATTTCCCTTTGTGCTTCCTTTGTCCTTTTGCTAAGTGGTATCAAATTATCGTGTCCACTTTTCTTCTTATCCGCCACATCTCCACCACCTTTTTTATTATAATTACACTAATCCTAAAATAATTTTAGCACGAAAGAGGTGTCCATTATCGCCAACTTTCATAAAACTTCTTCCTAAATCGATACAAATTACTTTCAGATACAGAATGGTTAAGCGATATCTCAACAATGCTTTTATGTGTAGTAAGCACATCAAATAATGCTTGATAATATTCGCCGGCAACATCGGTGCAAAGGTTTAATATTTTCCGCTGTACTTCATCCGTCTGCTCTCGATATGTAAGACAAGTAAAATAAATAAATCCCTGTTGGTCATGCGACAGATTTATTCCGCGCTTTTTCCTAAACATCTCTCGTACCACTCCTTTTTAAACTTTGCCCCGCCATAAAACACCTCGATAATTTTAATAGCTGTTTCAAGGTCTAAAACCGGCTTTTCCGAAAACAACCGGTTAGCTTCCGAATAACGTGCTCCATTTTCCGATGCGTACTTTTCCCAAAAAGACAATTGTCTATGGTCCTCAATAACTTTCCGTTTAAATACCGAGCCTTGCTCGCGGGTGATAAAATGGTTTTTAACCATTGAATAAATATTATAAAGAGATAAATATAACATTAAATCCGCACGCCTATAATCAGGTGGTGCAGTAATATTGTTTTTAAGGTTATATAAAACGGTCTGTTCGATTTCGGATGGGTTCATAATTAAATCTCCTCGCACAAAAAATCTTCTTCAAGTTCGCCAAATCCTTTTTTGTCAATCGCGTACACGCCTATGTTGCTATACATTACATTATTTTTTTCATCAAGTTTATCGTATAAAGCAAAACACAAACTTGTAAATTTAATCTCATTTCGAAAAGATATTTTTAAATTTTGGGGTATCGGCATAATTTGTTTAATAAGTATTTTTTCCATGTTAAGTCTCCTTTTTTTTATAATTGGACTTTTGGACTTTTAGTTTTCTGTCGCCGGACTTTTTGTTGTTTTCTATATATTTATATTACTTTTATTTATTTTTTTATGTAACAAGAAAGTAAAAGTCCAAAAGTCCAAAGTAATCTTTAAGCAAGCAATAGCAAGGTTTTCAGCTTGGACTTTTACTATTTTTGAAAAGCCCATTTTCGCATTCGAAAAGTCCAAAATCATTTTGCAAACACTTTATAAACACCTTTGGACTTTTAGGTTTGGACTTTTAGAAAAATGAAAAGCCCAATTTCACTTATAGCACCGAAAGAAAATCTTCTTCGTTCTCGTCATAATCAGCAGGAAATAAATAACGCACATTCCCACTTTTTGATTCTTCTAATTTTTTCGGATAACTTTGTTTAAATGCTTTTGTAAATCCAGTGCGATTTTTGGCTTTGTGCCCTGCTTCTTCACACCATTTGCGATAGTTATAATATAAATCCAACGTAGAAATCTTTTCTTCAATCGGATTTTCTTTAATAAACACATAAACCGGATTAACCGCTTCCTGAAACTCCTCAACCGATTGTGCTTCGTCGTCTGTAACTGTGAAGGTATTAACTGCCCTTAGTGTTTTATAACCGTCTAAAATCCAATTAAATATAGCAGATTTATGTTCTAATAGCTTTTCAGTAATATTTTTATCCATAAGTTTTTCGTTCGGATTATTAACATCAGGGTCTTCGACAAACTTAATCGGAAATTTAATAAAACATATCCGTCGCATAAAACCGTATGTAATATCGCGCGCATTTATAAGTTCATTGCAAGCAAACATCATTTTAGCGCGACTACGAAAGTCGACGAAGTCTTTACCTTTAAAACAACCTGTAACCTTATCGCCAACAACAAGTTGCTTAAAAATAGCCTCCGCACCCTTTACATTCGTTTTTGTTTCCGCGCTGATGTTAAGCAGAGAATTTAAAAACTTTATCCGCTGAAAATCTTCTACAAGGGCTGACATCTCAACATTACTGACATTGTCATCGCCGAATATTTCCGTTATCACATTCAGCAGCACTGATTTACCGTTTGCACCTTCGCCCATAAGAAAAAAACACTTCTGCAAAGAGCAATCATTAAATAAAACATAACCGCACATCTCTTGCAGCAACGATATTCGTTTAGCATCGCCGGCAGCAATGTCAGAAATAAACTGTTCCCACTCCGACGAAAACACTTCAGGGTCATAATTAAAATCGACTTGAAAAGACGATAGGTCAGACTCTCTATGCTCCCTAAAAGTAAAATCAGTTAAATCAAGTGTTCCATTTTGAAAATTAAAAATAAGTTTTTGATTATATAAATCA
This sequence comes from uncultured Oscillospiraceae bacterium, assembly GCA_964577335.1. GTDB lineage: Bacteria > Bacillota > Clostridia > UMGS1883 > UMGS1540 > CAZNYY01. Next base: position 15,529 of record CAZNYY010000003.1, read on the forward strand.
GTTGAGACTGCATCAGTTTTAATAAGCTTGGTAATCGACGATATTCGCGAGCCGGTACGATAAAACCCGAGTTCGTCCGAAACATACGATTGTATTTCCGTATCTGTTTTGCGTTGCCAAAAACCCGATTGATACTCATAAAAACCGAGACTTTCGGAAAAACGAAGTTTGTGTTTTTCTAAAACAGATTTAGCAATTTCATCCTCCGACGGAGCTTTAAAGGATATTTTTTTAACTTCGTTAAACCAGTCTTTCGGAAAGTTATCTTCGGCAGCATTGAAAAGCTCTGTAAGCTCCGGTTTGGCAACGAAACGAGAAACAGAATAAGCAAACTCTTTAAATTGTTCTTTACCGGTTATTTTTTCGCATAGTGCGGATAAGCCATCCTTAGCGGAATTAATCAGTATTGACAATGAATTATTATCAACATAAAAATCAGAAACATCCTTATACTTGTTTGGCGGTTGTCCGATAACGAATTTTATTTTGTTTGTAAAAAGTGTTTCGGCAAGTTTAAAGGTAAATGAATTTCCGGCATCATCATTATCGAAACACAAAAATACATTATCGTATTGTCGGCATACCGACATAACAGTCTTAAGTTGTTCTCGAGAAAAATGACCGCCCATAGTAGCAAGCACAGAATATCCTTCCTGCTCAAAAGATAGTGCGTCGAATGCGCCTTCGGCAATAACTAATAAGTCAGAAGTATTTCCGATAGTATGCATACCCCACGGTATGTTTTCGTTAAGACCGTCCCTTTTCATTTTCTTATATTTAGGAGTGTCGTTTTTTCGATAAGCCCGCGTAATATAATAAGATATGTATCCATTTTTCCAATAAGGAATAACTATGCGTTTTTCATTGTTAAAACCGATTTTAAGGCGGTCTATCGTTTCATCTGATATACGCCGCTGATTAAGATATTTTCTAACGGTAGGAGTTAGGTTTTCGTGGTATTTTTGCACTTCGTTGCATAGGTTCTGAGTATACGAAACCCAGTTTGAATGATAAGTAAATGTAACTCCGGTTATTTCCGAAAGTTCACGAATGGCAGATTTTTTATCGCCTTGATAGCGAGCGATAGCGCATAAGTCGATAACATCACCGCCTTGGCTTAGTTTAAAGTCATACCAAAAATCATCATTTACCAAAAGGCAGGTGGCATTATTACCGCCGGAAAGAGAATATGTGCGGTCTCCGGATTTAATTATATTAAGGTTTAAGTAACGACGCGCGTATTCGGTGCACATTATTTTTTGTTTAATCTCGTGTATTATTTTCATAGCATTACCCCGTCCGTTTCCGTAAGAAAATCATCATTCCCCCGTAATTCCTTTAATCTCGTTTAAAAAATCTTTCCTTGCCGTTTTTGAGAGGTTTAGAGCCTCGTTTAGCGTTCCGTCATGTTCTGATAACACTTTGCGCTTTAACTCTCGCCAAAACCCCAACAAAGCGGATTCAAGCGTGCTGTAATATTGCATATCGGAATGATATTCTGTGCCTGCCGCCTTTCCGGTTGTTCTGATTTTAATTTGCGACAGAACATAGCCGCGCTCGTCTACTGTGATAGAATAGTTGTGGGATAGTTTAATCATTATGTTTTCCCCCTAACTCCGGGTCATCGTGGATGTTGCCGATAATTTCGGCGGCAAAATGATAATTGTTGTTTTTAATATTTTTTAATATACTTGATTCTTCCCACGCTGTCGGAGTATCCCTGCCGAGATATTTCACGCCGAAACCCGCTAATTCATTTATCCAAACAATAACGCCTTTTCTGTCAAAAGAATATGCAACGCCTGCAACTATATCCCCCTTATAAATCTCAACACCGTTTTTATCTTTTAGTCCGGTGTATTGTCCTATTGTTTCAGGGATGACTTCGATATAGTCAAACTCCGGGTATCCCGACATCGGCACTTCGTCATCGTAATAAGCCGTTGTCATTCTATGTATCATATATTTGCCAAAAGGCACGCCATAAACCCATTCTTTTGTGTCAACCCTCTTGCCCCTAAACTTTATCTCACGCATTATCATCCCTCATTTCTTCGTTCCAGCAACGGTAACAGTTTGAAGGCTTGCCTTCGCAATGTCTTTTTCCTCTTGCGTAAACGGCGTCTCTGCAAAAAGCAGGTCTTTCTTTGCCGTGATAATCGTATAGCTTTTCTGCCTTTGTAAACTTCTCCATAAAATCCATCATATATGTTTTAACAGGATTTTCCTCGCCCCACTTTTTGACGATGGCGATGGCTTTTTCGGGGTTATAATTTTCGAGGGTGTCACACCACTCATCCTCGCCATTATTTAAATCAGACAAGGGACAGCAGTCGCAAGCAATTTCGCAGTTCTTCGTCATTCTGTTTTTAATCTTTAAATAATCAATAGCTTTCATTCTGTTTCACGCTCCTTGCATTTTTTCAGTCTTAAAAAGTTATTTCCATCGCGGATTAGTTTTTCATTGGTAAGCAACAAACAACAATGACCTATTTCGTGGTTTATATAGCGTCTAAATTTACAAGTATTACAATAATTATTATGCGTTATGTGTATATCAACTGTGCCAATGTTTAGCCTTTTAATCATACTTTACCATCCTTTAACGCTTTTTCGGCTTCGGCTTTGGTGAGAAATACGGTTTTGCCGTATGTTCTTTCACCAATCCCTTCGCACACTACTTTATAATTAAATCCGTCATGCCTTGCGTTAATCACTTTTGCCTGTTCAATATTGTTGTTGAAAAAGCTACTTTTAACCCAAACTGTATCCCCAACCTTGCACGGCAACACCACTAACCGCCCATCACGCTCCAATTCACGGTAACGCAATAGTTCTTTCATGCAATCTGCTGTCACTGTATTATCCATGTCGTTCTGCTTTAAATATTCTATATCAGCCTTTATTTCCGCAATCGTTCTCATTCCGCTCCCACCCTTTCAAATTCATATACCCACACAAACGGATTACCCATAACATACCACTTCTTGTCTTTGTATTCCCGTGTTTCTTTTATGTTTTCCCACGGATAACTTGCATAGTGCGTTATAATTCCATTATGTTTGGCCGGCTTTGGTTTGGCGTACATGTCGTTCCACAAATTAGCAAACCCATTGACAAATGTCGGCTGTTGTATCTTATCTCTTTGCTTTGCGGTACTTACATTCCATACAGCTTTATATGCCCCCTCTTTTTCCGCTTGTTCCTCCGTAATATCCTGCACCCGCTCAACCTTAACATCCGTAACCTTTAAAAATAGCCTTGCCGCTTCTTTTGGCACGAAACGGGGGGAACGCCATTTTATACCGATTGATTTATATGTTTCTGCAATATCTTCATGGCAAGCCTTATAGATATAATCGTCTTTTAAATTTTCATCCCATTTTTGCCATGTTTCCCGCACATACAAAATGTCGTTTGGCTGAAATGGCGCGCAACATAAGCAAATCGCTTCGGCATCCGCTTTATTGGTTTCCATGAATTTGGTTAAGCTAATCGTTGTCTGTCCATCGGGTTTGTTTTGTGTGACCGTCTGCGGCTTGATAACTCGCCTCGTTACCGTCTTTCTGCCGTCTAAAATCGCCTGCAGCATTTCGGTGTTAAATAAAATTGGCTTTGCGTTTTGTAGTAGTTCTGATTTAGTCATTCCGATACCTCCACATACCTGAAAAATCTGATGCAAAACAACAGGTTAAACCATGCGAAAGCGATTGCAAAGCGGCAATTTGACGCCTTGTGTGTAATTCCGACACTCGGGATTATGAAAAATTGCGTATCGGATATGTTGAACCCAAACCGTTTAGCAATTTCACGGGAAATATAATTTGATTGCCCGTCACATCCCCCACAATTAGGATGGCACACATAACTATTTGTGTTGTATTTGCAATCGCCGCATTTTGATTTATTCATTCCTTCCCCCCCCATTCTTCTGCGCTGCTATCAATCCAATTCATAAACTCTTTGCATTCTAAGCACAACAATCCTTCTAACCCGTTTTTTTCGTGTATCATGCTTTTAAAGTGTTTTTCATGGATGTTTCCATCTTTTTTAAATCTGTAAAGTCTTTCTCTAACTTCTTCTTTCCAAAACACTATATTTTTACTGCCGCAAGTAGGACATTTATATTTCATTCTTTTTCCCACACCTTCACCTTCCTAACCCCAAATTTTAACGCTTCCTTGTGACTTTCCATAAACATATCAATGCATTTGCCGTATATCGCTCCCCCTCTATCCTGCACTATCCTTTCGCCCACACCTTCAATCGTTAATTCCGTGCCAAACTCCATATCACACGCTACCGTCACGCCCTCAACTGCCATTTTACCGGAGGCAGTAAAATGGTCTGACTTACCGCAACACGCCACACAGGGGCAGTATGCAAAGATGGTGTATTCTCCTAAATATTTGTAGGGCTGTTCGGCTCGTTTGGCGCGGTTTTGTTCGGTTAAAACTGTCTCGGCAGCGTTACCAGAAAAACATAAAAACATTAAAACAATCAATACTATTATTTTCTTCAAAGTCAACCCCCTTCAATCAATTTAACCGCTTCTTCCACACTTCTAACTATACCGGTTATCGCTCCGGTACTTTTCATGACTTTTAAAAAGTGCGCTTGCTCTTTTCTTATTCTTCCTTTTTCTGTTTTAACTTCAAAATAAAACGCTTTTCCGTCTGATTTTCTGTGTCCGGACAAATCCGAATAACCTTTCGGCACCCCGGTTGAAAAAAACCTGCCGTCAACGGTTTTTCCCGAGCCTACATTAACCCTGAAAACCATTGCATATTTCGTTAAAGCAATTCTTATAGAATTCATTAAATCCGCTTCATTCATCGATAAATACCTCTTGCTTGCGCCTGATGCCACATCCACCCTGGCTTATATCCATGTATCTTTGCATAATCAGCCAGTTCTTGCCGAGTAGTACATTCATCAGGCGACTTATATCCTTCAACCCTTTTAATATCTGCTTGCCGTATTTCCTGCAACTCAATTTCTTTGTACTGTTTTATTTCCTCTGTTGTAGGTTCATAAACCCATCCGCAATACGGACACATCGGAGCAGTTTTAAATGTACCGAAACATTGTAAGCATTGTCGAACGACCAGTTCGCCTTTTTCGTTAAAGCGGTTGTTTGCTTTTAGCTTCCCGGTTAAACTCCATTCTCTGTCATCATCAGGCATTCCATGTTCGATGTAATTTCCGACATGGTCTATAACGATTGCAGTTTTATTTTCCTGCGGCCTTAAAGCCCTGCCTGACTGCTGAATAAATAGCGCTGTTGAAGCAGTTTTCCGAAGCATAATACAACAATGGCAATCCGGTACATCAAAACCTTCTGCGATTAAATTTACATTGCACAGAATAGTTATTTCTTTGTTTCGATACCTTTTTATAATTTCCGCTCGTTCCTTTTTCGGAGTATTGCCGTCAAAATGCACAGCTTTTATTCCTGCCGCTTGAAATTCAGCCGCCATTGCCTCGGAATGCTTAATTGTAGAGCAGTAACAAATAGCCTGCTTACCGTCCGCTAATTCTTTGTAATGTTTGATAACATCGCCAAATATAGCCCTTTGAGATAAAACAATTTCTTGTTGCTTAGTGTCATAATCGCCTTTGGATTTTTTCAAACCTTTAAGGTCTGCAACGGTAGGCGCATAATATTTGTAGTCTGCTAAAAAGCCTTCTCTAATTAATTGCTTCATTGAAATGCCCACAATTAAATTATCATAAGTGGCGTTTAAGGGTTTGCCGTCCAACCTGCAAGGCGTGGCAGTTAGTCCGACTATCGGCACATCGGGATATGCGTTTATGATTTTCTGCCATGTAGTAGCCATAGAAAAATGACACTCATCGAACACAATAAAATCAGGCTTAGGATATTTGTGTAAATTATTTGAATATGTTTTAACCATACCAATATGTATCGTTTTTCGCTCTATCCCAAGCCTGTCAAATGTGTCAATCGTTTGGTCTAACAGTTCTTTTCTGTGCACCAAAAACCAAACCGTTTTATTTTTCTTTTGTGAACTGGCTGCCATAAATGCAAATATAACTGTTTTTCCTGCGCCGCATGGTAACACCGCTACAATCCGCTTATAATCTGCGACAAAAGTTTTATGAACCTTGCGCAACAAATCAGATTGATAGTTTCTAAATTTCATTACAGCGGTATATCGTCCATATCAAACGGCACATCAGCGTCTGTCGGTGGTGGCACCGGTTGAGTATGCACACTGCTCGACTCAACCCATGGGGGCAGTTTTTCAACCTGATTAGGCTTTTTGAAATATGCTACCTTGTGTTGCTTTTCGCCTTCGTATTCTTCGTGCTTAGTCCGGCACGCTCCTACTTTTCCAATCCATGTTGACGGTTCTAAATTGCCATGCGCAATTTGAAAGCTATCCCAGAAATCACCAAGCATTTGGTCTGTCGCTTCCGGGTTATTCGGTAAAAAAGTTATATAATGAAATAACCTTGTATTTTTACCAGATACTGCAAAGGTTAGTTTAACTAAATCATTTCCTTTTGCTGATTTCCCTTGTTCCGCTTTCTCAACCCTTATACGATAGTCGCCTATTGGTAAAACCTCAAAACTTCTTTCTTCGTAATTGTCTGCGTTAAATTGCCAATTAATAGCCATTTTAATTATTCCTCCTTAAATTAATGGTTTTTATTTTTACTTCTTATCAATATAAGTTGCTCTCAAATCTGCTATATGTAGTTCTAAAGCAAGGGGATACTTTTCAAATGCATTACCTAAAGCATAGCTACCGCCCTTGATGCTATCGTCAAAACCACCCATATGCCATCTGATTGCCATAAGTTCATCGACGGTTAGTTTCATAAACAGCCCCACTATATAAGCCGATTTTTCGCCATGACCGTAGGGAAATTGGTCATCCACCGAATATCCTTGTACCGTTTCCCAATCAAACCTACCGCCCTCGTCACGCTTACTGCCGTTTTCGGAATAAACCTTTTTGTTTCTCCATTCCGGTACATAAAAATTAACTTTGCATAGGTCGTGAAACAAACTAACGATAGCGACACTTTCGTTTTCAGCTGATATCTTTATACCGCTTTTCATGTTTTCAAATACAGCCAGCGAATGCTCAACTAAACCGCCTTCATGTGAACCATGAAATCTCGTGCTTGCCGGCGCAGTATAAAAATCAGTAGTATCTAACCATGTAAGAAGTTTATCTATTCCCGCGCGCTCAATATTTTTGTTACAAAGGGATATAAACTTTTCTTTCATCACTTAACCCCTTTCCCGTTGAATATATCTTCCGGCTTGCAAGTCTTTCTGCAATATAACTGGTCTTTCGCATATACCGTTTCACTTCCTTGCAAACGATAAAACCATATTTGCTTACCTTCAACTTCTACGGTTTCTATCTTTGCCACAATGTTTGCAAGTCCGCATATGTTTTCAAGAATTTTCTGCGGCAACTTAGGGCTTACCATGCTTATCTGTGTTCCGTCAGCTTTTGTAATCGCATATGTATCTTGCCATGCATTGAAAATTACATTAACATCAACAAGCGTTGCGGCTCTCACTAATCGCTTGATGCCGTAATACACAACCTGATAATCCATCTGCGAGGCAACACCCCTATTTTTGCCGACTTCTCCAAGCTCCAAAAGCCACCTGTCTATAATGTCAGTAAGATTATCAATAATAATGTTTTCATGCTTTTTAGAGTTTGCCGTCGTTTCAAACTGTTTAATAAAATAATCATTGTCGGCAGGGTTGTCTTGCTGCTGAAGAATTTTCGGAATTTTGATAATTTCCGTGTTCGGCCGTTCAAAGTTTTTAAGTACCACGCTCGAATTATCACTATCCATTAACAGGTTTTTGCCTTCTGTCAATGTAGAATTAACTGTTTTCCCTGCACCACTCTTACCATAAATCAAAGCTACTGCCATATTAGTTCTCCCCTCTCATCATCTTTATTTGTTTTGTGCTAAACCCAACATCTTCAAAACTAATCGGAGCTGTCAACACCTTAGTTTGCTTGCAATAATCACATATGCCGCACCGTTCGGCAGGGATTTCACCTAATTTAACCTTTGTAATGTGCGGTAAATCCTGTTTTAAATAACCCAAACATTCATCAAGCCGCCATTGAGGAATATGTATTATTTCAAGGTTTGTTACAGGTTCCTTTGTTGCGGCGGCAATATAAACAGGCAATTTCCCGCCAAACACTTCTTGATACACCGCAAGCTGTATATCATAGCTCCAATGTTCAATAAAGCTTTTTCCCATAATAGGTTCTAAAGAGCGCATACATTTTAAATCAACAATTTTGTTCGGAAACAAGCTATCGATTTTAATCTTAAAAGGCACACCGTCAATTTCCCCAGTTTTTATAACCTGTTTTTCCCCTGACATAAAAAGCATAAACAGTTCATCGTTTTCGAGACGGTTTATTATTTCTTCGGCATTGATGTAATCTACTTTTAAGTCACCGGACTTTAAGAATATTTCCGGGTGTTTAGCTTTAAATATGTCAAGAGTGCCTTCAAAATGAGCGTCAACATAGCTGCCTACCAAAAGAGCAGTTGTGTTTTCTTGTTTATACTCCCCATTAATTTTAGCTAACGCCATAGCCTCGCATTGTATAAAGTCTTTGTATTGCGACACCGACATAAAGCGTTTGTTTGCTTCGGTGGAATGATAGTTTTCAGCAGTTAATATAAAACTCATAATTATTCAACTTCTTTCACATCGTGAAATTCCAATGCGCATTCAGTCGAACAAAAAAGGTTGCCTTCACAATCTATGTACGCTTCGTAATCTTCAGTCAATACGGTAAATGTCTTTTTGTTTTCTAAGCAATTTACGCAGTTACCTATGATAGTCGGGTCTTTTAAATCTTCGGTGTGATATATTCGTTCAGCTTGTTTAAAATTATCCATTAGGCTGCTCCTTTCCGGGCTTGTCCTCTTCATAAACTTTAATCGGCTCTAACTCCTTTTCGACCGGAAACATTATAGACCGTAGCTTTTCCTTTGCCGCTTCCCATTCTTCTTCTGTATACGACATGCTCCAATTGCTGCCGTGTATATCAACCATTCTTTGTCGTGCTGTTGTGTAATCCTTTGCATAAATCGGCTGACAAAAGCCCGCCAATTTTTGTCCGCAACCAAAGGTGAAAATATATTTATTCATCGTTCTGCTCCTCTCGCGGGTCCTCTTTTAAAAGTCTTAAAAATTCCACACCGTTTACAACAAAGCTTTCTTTCGTTTTGTAAGCCGTGTCGTTTCTGCCGATAAATTCAGTTTCTGCAACACCGTAAGCCTCTTTTACTTTTTCCCATTCTTCGTTGCCGTAGTACCCTACTATGTGAACCTGTTTATCAGGGTCAACTATGCAAACATCATACTTTTTATCTATTTCGTCAACAATTTTCTGTGTCGCTTTATTTGCGCTGATATATTCATCTATTAATGTTTTTAAACTTTTCATTTGACAACCT
>CAZNYY010000004.1:0-14187 GCA_964577335.1 uncultured Oscillospiraceae bacterium
GGACTGATTTGGAAAAACAATTGCCTGACGGGTCAAACGCACTTTCGTATGACCAAGCGGTGATTGAGCAAATTGACCCTAAGAAGGCCGACCTGTCCCTCCCCGGATGGGATATAGGTTACACGAAGGAAGAGCTGCTTAAAATAATGGAGCTTTATTCAAAAATGACCGAGGAGCAGCTTTGGGAAAACCTCGAATACTTCTTGGTTCGTGTTATAGGTGTTTGTGACGAAGTTGGGGTAAAGCTTGGTATTCATCCGGACGACCCCCCGTGGTCGATATTCGGTCTTCCCCGTATTATAACAGGCTACGATGCTTTTAAAAGACTGCTTGGGTTGGTTGACAGTAAAAATAACGGTCTGGCACTATGCTCAGGCTCGTTGGGTGCATCGCCAAGCAACGATATACCCAAAATTATTCGTGAGTTTGGTGACAGAATTCATTTCGGCCATGTGCGGAATGTAAAAATTACCGGTGAAAACTGTTTTGAGGAGTCGGCTCATCCCACTTGCTGCGGCTCTCTTGATATGTATGAGATTATGAAAGCATATTATGATATCGGCTATGAGGGACCTATAAGACCCGACCATGGAAGAATGATTTGGGGCGAAACCGGTAAACCGGGATACGGACTTTATGACCGTGCCTTGGGGGCAATGTATATATTCGGACTTTGGGAGGCTATCTGCCGTTCAAACGAAAACAAATAAGTGTAGGCGGAATTTACTGCGCGGACGAAACGGCGATGCGCATAAGTTCCATTTTACGCCTTATCCGCCCACGGTAAGGTGCGTGAGCTTTATTATTTATATTTTTGTGGGCAGAAAGGCTATGGAACTTAAAATGTTAGAAAAACTTGGAGCGCAACTTTACACCGTGAGAGAATACACAAAGACACCCGATGAAATACGAAAAACTTTTCATAAAGTCAGCGAAATGGGCTACCGTTCGGTTCAGGCTTCCGGGATGGGACCGATTGAGGCGGAGGAATTGAAAGATATTTCACAGGAAACAGGGCTTGGCGTTGTTTGCACCCATGTTCCTTTTGACAGAATGGTAAACGACTTGGATAAGCTTATGGAGGAACACAAAATTTTCGGGTGTGATTATATCGGCTTGGGCGGTATGCCAACCGAGTATCGTGACACCGCCGAAGGGGTTGACGAATTTATTAAGCTTTTTAACTCCATTGCCGAGAAAACTCACGCAAACGGAATTAGGCTTGGGTATCACAATCACAGCTTTGAATACGTCAAGATAGACGGAAAGAGGATAATGGACAGACTGATAGATGAAACCGACCCAAAAAAGGTGTCCTTCATCCTTGACACTTACTGGGTTCAGCATGCGGGCACTGATGTTGTACAAACAATTTTGGATTTGGATGGCAGAATAAAAATGCTGCACCTAAAGGATATGGCAGTTGTTAAAAATGACCCTTTTATTACGGAGATTTTTGAAGGAAACATGAATTTTAGGGGTATCATAGATGCGGCGAAGAAAATCGGTGTTGAATGGTTCTTGGTCGAGCAGGATACCTGCCCCGGTGACCCGTTTGACAGTCTTAAACTAAGTTATGATAACTTGCACTCGGTTTACGCAAAGTAAAAAAATGAGGTGCGGAAAATGCCGCACCTCATTTTTCTTATTCAAAATCAAGCTTTTTTCCTGTTATAAATCCGTTTACCGTCATATGCGCCACATCCGTTCCCGCATCGTCATAAACCAAAACTTCGTAAAGACAGGTTTTTCTCCCCATAGATATCTTTTTGGCATGAGCATATAAAACCTTCCCCTTAGGAGGGCTTATATATGTAATATTGTTGCTTTGGGAAACCACAAGCCAGCCCGTAGAGTTTGACGAAACAGCAAAGGCAAAATCGGCAAGCGTAAACGTGGCGCCGCCCTGAACGGTGCCGCCGGCATTTAGCATCTCCGGGGTTATATCCACCCGGCAAAGTGAACTGTCCTCATCAGCACTTTCGATAACTATCCCCATATTGGCTGCGAAGGCATCATTTTTAAAGAAATTCTGTATCCCTTGAATGTCAGATATCAAGATGTGCTCTCTCCCGTCAATCGGTCAAATTGTTCTTCGTATTTTCTTACGGTAGCGACTGCCGCAAGTTTCAGGCTTTTAATCTGTTCCTTCAAATCATCAATCTCCGCCTGTGTTTTTATCAGTTCCGCTTTTTTGTGGACTACAAGTTCATCCGCATCCTTCTTTGCATCATCAAGCACCTTAGCCGCCCTTATCTCCGCAGAAATAACCGCATTTGAAACATGCGACCTTTCAACCTCATACCCATTTACCTTGTTAAAAAGCTCCGCATTCTCCGATGCAAGGGTTTGGTTTTGGCGCTTTAAATCTTTAATGTCATCATCCAGTTCCCCCATTTTCTTTTCGTATGCGGAAACAAGACCCTCGATGTATGCACCCACGTCCTTCTTGCTGTACCCAAATAAACTGCCGCCAAATTTTTTATCTTCCATCCGCTTCCTCCTGATAAGATAATTTTTCTATACCCTGCTTTATTCTTGCAATGCTTTCATCCTTGCCCAAAAGCACCGCTATTTCAATGCCGCCGCCGGGTGTAAATTTCTTGCCTGAAAGCGCGACCCTCAGCGGCCAAAGAATAATCCCGTTTTTAACCCCCATCTGTTCAACTAAGGCCATAAGAGATGTGTGCAAAGTTTCCATATTCCATTCATCCATTTTCTCCAGAACGGGAAGAATGTTTTTTAATGAGGAAAGTGAATTTTCCGTGTTTGTTTTCATTTTTTTGTGAAAATACAGTTCGGAGCTGTACTCGGGCAAATTGTCAATAAAATCAATCTGTTCAGGAATGTCAGAAAACTTTTCCGTCCTGTTATGAAGACATTCCGAGAGAAACGTCGTGTCAATTTCCCTTTTTACAGCCTTCCTGTAATACGGAATTGCCATATCGTTAAACTGCTCTATACTAAGCTTTCTAATATACTCTCCGTTTAGCCAGTTTAGCTTATCAATATCAAAAATTGCAGGTGCTTTATTAATACCCTTTACGGAAAAAGCACTTGCCATCTCCTCTATGTCCATTATCTCTCGCTCGTCCCCCGGACTCCACCCTAAAAGGGCAATATAATTAATTATTGCCTCCTTTAAATATCCTTTTTCTATAAAATCTTCGTATGAGGCATCTCCCTCACGTTTGCTAAGCTTCTTTCCCGCTTCCTTTAAAACCGGCGGGCAATGAATATACTTTGGAATTTCCCAACCAAACGCCTCATAAAGCAAATTATATTTCGGGGTGGACGAAAGGTATTCGCTCCCCCTTATAACATGGGTTATATCCATCAAATGGTCGTCAACAACATTTGCAAAATTATATGTCGGCATACCATCCGTTTTAATTAAAACATTATCGTCAAGTATGTTGTTTGGTGTTTCTATATCCCCAAAAACCAGGTCGCTGAAAATTGTTGTTCCGCTTTGCGGCATTTTCTGGCGTATGACGTACGGAAGCCCCGCCTCAAGTTTGTCCCTTACCTCATCCTCCGTTAAAGCCTTGCAATGTCCGTCATACTTCGGAGGAATTTTATTTGTCTCCTGCTCTTTTCTAACCCTGTCAAGGCGCTCCCTGTCACAAAAACAAGGGTAAGCACCGCCACGCTTTACAAGCTCATCGGCATATTTTTTATAAATATCCCGTCTTTCACTTTGAACATAGGGTCCATAACCTCCCCCTATATCCGGACCTTCATCATGGACAAGCCCCGTGTCCGCAAGGGTTTTGTAAATAAGCTCCACCGCGCCCTCAACATATCTCTCCTGATCGGTATCCTCTATTCTTAAAATAAATTTTCCTTCATGGGACTTTGCCAAAAGATAAGCATAAAGCGCAGTCCTCAAATTGCCAACATGCATATAGCCCGTAGGGCTTGGCGCAAACCTTGTTCTGACCTTCATTTAAACTCTCCGTTTCATATAGAAAATTCTTGTCTAAATTATATAATTATTACAGGGGCTTGTCAAGCTTTTTAGAAACCAAGGTAGAACATATAAATTGCCACCGCAAGCACAAGTGCGCCCGAAACAATTTGTAAAACCTTGCTCACTGCTCCATATTTTTTGCTTTGGATTATCTTTCGTACAAGACCCACAAAGGTCCCCGAGAGTATTGCCAATATACTGTGCCCAAGCGAGTACATAAGTAAAAGCAGAGCCGCACGCCAAAGATTTTCTATTTTGGAAGCGTAGGCAAGTAAAACTATAAGCACGGGAGTGGAGCATGGTGACGAAAATATCCCGCTTAAAATGCCTGTGGAAACCGCACCTATATATCCCTGTCTTTTATTTCTGGTCTGCAAATATGTTGAGGGAATAATCTCCCAAACCTCCCAAAGCTGCAATGCCATTAAAACCATCAATACACCAAGAACAATGTACCACCCTTTTCCCGCAAACCCCATCATCTTGCCGAAAATTGATGCGGCAATACCCAGGGCGGTATATGTTACTGCCATCCCCAAAGCAAATGCCAGCGACAGCCGAAAAGCTTTTTTTGTATTTCCTCCCGCCGTTCCCCCTACATACCCTATTACGAGCGGAATGGTAGAGAGCGCACAGGGTGTAAACGCCGTTAGAACCCCCGCTATCAATGCAATCCACGGAGCTGCGCCACCGGCAGAACTTACCTGAAGCATCTCGGAAAGTGTTTCAATCCATCCCTCAATCATCTATCTCCACTCCCATCTCCCTAAATATGGAGTTTAGCTGCTGTCTCGTCATTGCACCTTCATAGGCGGTAAAAATATGTTCACCCGTTTCCCTGCTTTGGTATAGTTTCATATTAGCGCCATTTTCATCACTCGGATTATACGGGTTTCCCTCATTGTCGATAAATATTTGAGTGGGGATTACGCTTACAGGAAAATTAGATGAAAGGCTTCTGTTCTTATCCGTGTCTATATATTTTACTATTACTTTATCCTTCATATCCTCATAAAACTCTTTCAAAACCGGTGCCATAACCTTACAAGCGGGGCAAAAATCCGCACCAAATGAAATCATAATCGGCAGATTATATTCTTTTAGCTTCTCCAAATCAAAGTTTGCGTCCACTTCAAGGGAAAAATCATTCGTTTCCTCGACCAGGTTTTCTCCGCCTGCGATGTCCGTCTGCTGCGGCTGGGGCAAAACATCTGTTTCCCTGTTTTTATAAGCCCAAACAATTATAAGCACTGCCGCAATAATCAGAATAATAATTAGTCTTAATATTTTCTTATTCATACTACACCCCCTAATGTAATTAGATTATTTAATTATATCATCCCATCCATATACCTGTCAACGCAAGAATTCCCCTTGCATATATTGTGGGTAGAGGGGGTTTTGCTATGCCTAAGGTTGCAAAATACAACAGAAAAAAAGCGGTAAGCTACGCAAAGCGCTGGGCTTTTGACAGAAACACAAAGTACACCGATTTTTCGGGCATGGGGGGCGATTGCACAAATTTTGCATCACAGTGTTTATATGCTGGGAGCGGTATTATCAACTATACTCCTGTTTTTGGGTGGTATTATAAAAATATAAATGACCGCTCTCCATCATGGACAGGAGTTGAATTTTTGTATAATTTTCTGGTATCAAACCGCACTCGCGCCGTATTTGCAAGTGAAGTGGAGATTGAATACATTATGCCGGGGGATATTATTCAGCTTGGCAATGCTGAGCGCTTTTATCATACTCTTGTTGTGGTTTCGGCTGAGAACCCAAACGATATTTATATCAGCACGCACACCTTCAATGCTTATATGCGCCCCTTGCACTCATATCAATATGAAAGAATTAGATTTTTGCATATCGAAGGAGTTTATATATAATTTTTTTCTTGTATTTCCTTCTGTACAGTGCTATAATTGGTTTCTATTGATTATTTCAAGGAGATGATTTTATGGATATTTTAGCCCAAGTGTTGGGTTTTATAGGCCTTGCGCTTGCTATAACCTCCTTTCAGTCCAAGACAAGAAAGGGAATTTTATTTTTTCAGACTTTGTGCGGATTTACGTTTACACTGCACTTTTTAATGCTCTCTGCATATACCGGAGCGGTTTTGAATGTTTTATCTGCCACCCGAGGCATTGTTTTTTACAACAAGGAAAAAAGATGGGCATCCTCCCCTGTGTGGCTATACATATTTGTACTTCTTTTTATTATTACGGGTGCAGTTACATGGGAGGGATATGTGACGATGCTTCCTGTTTTAGCATGCCTTATATTTACTGTTACGCTATACATGGACAATCCCTCCACTGTCAGAAAGTTTGCTTGGATAGGTTCTCCGTGTTGGATTGTTTACAATATCTTTAATAAATCTTATGGAGGAATAATTACCGAAATCCTTGCCATGGTATCAATATTTACCGCAATTTATAGATACGATATAAAGCCATCTTTAATAAAGGATGAAAATCCTTTGTAAAATCATGCTACCGCCGAGGGGATAACTTGGTATCGTTCCATACAAATTGGGAAGTTCTGTGTTTAAAGCGGATCCTTTAAATCCACAAAAAGAAGTGCCAAGGAAAATCCTTGGCACTTCTTAATTTCTATTGTCTTTTAAACTGCAAGCTACAGTTTTCTCAAACTAAGGTCTATTCGCAGTAGTAAACTGTTCTTGTTGCCACTACATCAGCCACTCCGTTAATATATGCGGTAATCTTGATTGTATACGGATAGTACCAGGTTCCTGTCCTGTCATATTCACTCAAGTCAAAGGAATATGTTGCATCACTAACAGGTGCTTCGCTGCTGTCAACCACTACATCAGATTTGTATTCACAAAGCTCATACAAGTATGTCAACTCCGCATCGGCAGGAACATGTGCTTTCTCTAAAGAAACAACAAATTCCGTATCATCCTCAGGCACCATAATAGCCACAGTTTCTCTTCCCTTAAACTCGCCATTTACAGTAATGTTTACATATCCTTCAATAAAGGAGTTATGCAAGTACACCGTTCTTGGGAATATGAAATCATAAGTTGTATCCCCGGCAAACTTTGCAAACATTACTAATCTTCCGGCTACAAATTCTGCATCTTCAAACGACATATCCTCAGAACTTCCCGCAGGAGGCCATACTGTATATGGCAAGTCCTCATTGGGGGTTACATTATTATAATCGTTATATTCGAAGAGTTTATATGCATACAGCACTCCCGAATCCGGCACTGTTTTATCGTAACCATTCAGGTCAGCATCAACAGTTACCGTTTTTTCTTTGTTAATGCGCATCGGTCTTGTTTCGCCGTTAATCCTAAATGTTCCCCAGAAAGATGAGTTTAGGATATAGAATGTTCTTCCGTATACAGCATCGTAAGAATCATCTTCGGAGTTGTAGTTAAGAAGGGCTATCATCTTGTATGTGCCATTTTCCAGTCCTGCTATCTGCTCTTTAGCCACCTTTCCCTGAGCATCCGGCTCAAGCTCTATCAACTTAAGGCTCAGGTCAAATCCAAATGGGCTTGTAGAGGTTTCATCATATTCCTGTATGAGATAGGTTATATCCCCCTCGGAGGCGCTTGCGGTGTTATAGTCCATAAATGACGACAAAACCGTGAAATCCCTATTTTTAGTCAAGACAACCGCAGTGTAATCTTCATTAACCCCACTCGGATTTATTCTTAATGAACCTTGATGCAAGTAGTCCATCACAAAAACCAACGACGATGTTGTTGTTGTTACTCCGTCTTCTTCTATGAACACGGTAAGTTTATACGTACCCTGAGCATTTGTATAACTTGCGGGGATTTCAAATACATGTTCAACTTCTCCGGGTATGTCAACTTGCGTTCCCGCATCGGGTTCTGTCGGGGTATCTGTGGCATCTGTCATTGCATAGCCTACTTTTCTTGTTTCATCAGCAAGACCAAACCCGCTGATTTTAACAGAAAATGTTTCCCCTGTCCTTATAACTTCGCCTGCACCGTTGTTTATTGACAACTCAACATTACGGGCAACAGCCATTATATCTATTTCTGCAAACAATTCTATGTCATCTTCAAACACCAGCTTGGCTTCTACCAGTTCATCAGCATCGAGCGCACCGGATAAGGTGATTTTCTCGTTAGCTGAGGGAATTGATTTACCATCCGTGTCCCACTCTACCGAAATCTCAGCAAAGTCATCTGCATCACCATAGTAAACCTTTACTGTATCCGGAAGCAAGGCTAAAGCATCCTCCAAATCCCAAGTATCCAAAACATAGATAGGTTCAAGTTCTTCAATTCCTGTAATGACGGATTCCTCCGGACCACCTATGGTCTGGTTTTGAAGTTCCATTGCAGTTTCCACACCCGTACCACCTGCTCTTATTGTGTAGGAACCATATGGAACAATCATGTAGAAGGTTGCCGCGCCTGTTTCATCAGCAGGCAACTGATTTACAGATACGATGGTAGTATTGTCAAGAGTGCCCTCCCCATCATCAACAAACACCATTATTGTTGCGTCACCATTCTCTTCAACCCCATCAACTGTTATAGAACCTTCCCAGTCTCCATCTTCCGTTGCGACAAAATCGCCAACTGTTATCTCCGCACTTACCATGAGTGCAGAGCCCACCATGAACATTACAACCAAAACCGAAATTAATGTTCTAAACCTCCAACTTTTCCCCATTTTCCATTCTCCCTTCTTAATAAATATTTACACAATTATGTACATAAATTTCAAATTTATTTCGCTACAATTATTATATATAACGATAAGGAAAATTTCAAGTACTTTGAAATATTTTTATTTTTTCGTTAATATCTAACAAAGTACTCATTCTTTTTTGTGCAAAATTTTGGTTTGGGCTATTTAATTTGTCCTTCCAAGCTACTAATCGGCTGTATTTTATCATCCCAGAAAAGTATTTTCCAGTGAGTGGCTTGTGCGGGCGAATTCTCAATCCGCAAAACATCAATTTCGTTATCTGAAAAGGCATACGCCGTCTCACTCATGATTATCAGCTTGTACAGCATCCCCTCATCATCTGTAAGTCCTATATATACTTTCCCAAAAATATCGTTTAAAGTGTTTTTCATATTGATATTCATCAATATTTCTAAAGTGGTGCCCTCACGCGTAACCTCCGCTTGTATTGCGGGTTTTTTGACCTCAAGAGTATTGGAACCTCCCGCAAACAAAACCTGTCCTCCTGCCGTAACTCCCAAAGTGTATCCATCTCCTGCATAGACGGCGGTTATATCCCTCCACCGTGAAACCTCTTCCCAGGCCTCACTGTTTTGTGCATAGGTTGTAACGCAAGTTCCGTCCGCACGTAGGCCGACGGTATGGTTTCTCCCCGCCGCCGCAGAAACAATGCTCCACCCGTCAACGGCACATCGATTGTTGGACGTGTCTCCCGTTGCCACAACACTCCCGTCTTCTTTTACGCCTATGAGATGCCTGTCCCCCGCATAGATTTCTTTTATATTCGTCCATCCGTCAACGGAAAATGTTACAGCTGTGGGTTTGCCGTAAGTGCTTGCCGCCACAGTTTTATCCTCATAAAGCAAGGCAGTATACCAGGGACCTGTGGCAACGCTTTTTACCCCGGTCATTACAGGGGAGCCTTCTAATGTGCGTGTACTAAATGCAGTGCCGTCCCATCTTACACCTGCAACAGAATCTCTGCTTATCGAAACCTTTTGTATTCCTCTCCAAGAACCGCCTCTTCCGTCCGAAAAATTTGTAACCACTCTTTCATCCCCGGTTATCCCCGCATATCTGTTTTCCTGCCCCGACGAAATTGAAGTGGCAGCCGAAACCTTGGCAACATCCTCAAACCCGCTAAGCTCTATACCCAAGGTTTTGAAACTTGCATCCTCCCTAATTATAGCCATGGATTTTGACCCCGCAGCTATTTTATCTTGTGCAGAAGGCGATGCATAAAGAGTCTCCCTAAGGAGATTCCATTTGGCATTATCTATATATTCATAGCCTAAGCCGCTTTTGACGCCTTTAGAAAAAACCTTTCCATCGCTTTCTAAAATAAGGTGATGCAGTTCTTCACCGGAACCAAGCCCCATTTTAAAAGAAAGTATTTCTCCCGAAGAAACTATGTTAAAAGCAGGATATGCCTCATCATCCGAAGGATAATCCGTAAAAAACATTCCCTCCGAGTTCATTGCCACCACATATACCTCACCGTTTGATACCGCAGCAGATACATCAACAATATCATTCCAGTTCTCTATATCAGGAGTCCAAAAATAGTCCTCCCCATTTGCAATCTTGTAAACTGTCCCTGAACTCAAAAGAGTTCCGTCACTTTTTAGCGCTATTATAGTGTTTCCTCTTGAGGATATCTTAGATATCCCCTTCCACACTTTTTCCACCTTCGAATGGTACCCCTGACTGTCCGCCGCCACCACGCATTCGCCGTTACTCCTAAGTCCCACCAAGTGATTTCCACCCGAAAGAGCTATTATGTCACCCCATTCATCATCTTCTCTTAGTTTCCTCCGGTCTTCGGTAGATAGATTAATCCCCCCCGAAACAACAACCCGACCGTCATCCTTTATTCCTGCCAAAAACCTTTCCCCCGCAAAAATATCCATAATGCCTTCCCAAGAGGATACATCAATTCCGTGGTGCTGCGTATTACCTGCTACAATCACGGTTTTATCAGATTTAAGACCTGCCGAAAAATCCACTCCTGCGGCAACCTTTTCTATATCCTTCCAATGCCATGTTTGCGTTTGCCCATATGTATTGTCCCCGGCAGAATACACCCGCCCGCTTGAATTAAGCCCTAAGCTGTGGCGGCTTCCGGTTGCAATCTGAACATTCGAAACATCAGACTGCCCGTCCGAAATCCCGGGCATGAAAATAAATAAAAATAAGACAACCAACACTACGGATGAAATTTTCTTAGTCATAACCTATCATCCTTTTTAGAAAATTATCTATACTAAATCCTTGTTTGAGATTATTTTATACGGATTAATGTACATCAGCTTTTTCGTTTGTTCTCCGCCGCATATTCTTTTAACTTCCTTCTCGGCAACGGACAAAGCCGGCGGACGCCATGCCGGCGAATGACAGTCGCTCGACACCGCATGTACCAAACCCTTCTTCAAAAGCAAATGTGCGTTCCTTTTTAAATTTGTGCCTGCATCACCCTTTATACTGTCTGCGTTGACTTGAATTATTGTTCCCCGCTCAAAAAGCCTGAAAATCATATCAATATTGCGCCCCGAAGCGAGCAGTCTTTCAGCATGAGCAATAACGGGAATCATACCCATTTCAAATACTGCCTCCAAAGCATTTTTTATGCTTTCGTCTGTCAACTGAGGGTCAATCTCAATAAGAGCGTATTTTGAATTATTTAAGGTTAAAAGTTCTCCTGCCGCCAGAGCCGAAAAAGACTGTGCATCAGCATTTATCTCCTGTCCGGCATAGATTGTTATATCCATCCCCCTCTTTTGAGCATGGCTATTTAAAACATCTGTTTTCTCTCGAATTTCATCTGCTTTTGTTTCGTAAGTTCCTGTTATATAATGAGGCGTGGCAACCATATGTCTTATTCCGTCGTAAAATGCCATCTCAAGCATCGCAAGCGACTCGTCAAGACCGGAAGAACCATCGTCAATCCCCCATATTATATGACTGTGCAAATCAGCGAAGATAATATTCGCCCCCTTTTAGCTTTGGCCGGGACATCCTCCTTAATAATAGTTATAATAATTATAGTATTTATATCCCCTTGATGCCTTAGTTATATTGTTCATTACAATGCCTAAAATGCTTGCCCCGGAGTTTTTTAGATTATACAACGAAGCATCCAAATCCTGAAACTCCACTTTTCCGGCGGAAACAACCAAAATTGTAGTATCCGCAAACCTCGAAATAATAGCCGCATCCGCAAGTGCCGCAACCGGAGGCGAGTCTAAAATTATTATATCAAACATTTCATCAAACACTTCCAATGCCTTTTCAAGAGCGCCGGAGGAAAGCATGTCAGCAGGGTTTGGCGGTTTAATCCCGCAGTTTAGCAAGAATAAGTTCTCCGTATCGGTAGGCTTTATTGCTTCATCAATAGAAATTGAGCCCGCCAAAAGTTCCATAACACCTCCGCTGTTTTCAACAGAGAGAATTCGGTGCTGAACAGGTCTGCGCAAGTCCAAGTCAACTATTAGCGTCTTTGTGCCGCCCGAGGCAAAAATTTTGGCAAGGGACGCCGCCGTTGTAGATTTTCCCTCGCCTAAAACCGAGCTCGTTATAAGAATTCTCTTAATGGGCTTAATAGTTCTTGAAAACTCTATATTCGTTCTAAGTATTCTGTAAGCTTCCATTGACGGAGCATTTTCTTTCAGCCGAAGTCTTGCACTTTCATCGACTTTCTTTGCCTTTTTTCTCATATCATCTCCGCTCCTTTCCGGTCGCATCATAGTCAGAATATTCCACTTGCTCCATATCTTCCGGGTCAAATTGCGGTATCAGGGCCAAAATTGGTATATCAAATTTCTCTGTTATATCCTGTGGATCCTTTATCGTATTATCAAACAAATCCATTACCAATATAATACCAACCCCCGCCAACGCACCTGCCAACGCACTCAGAATTATATATAATTCCACCGGGGTTGACACGGGAAAAGCCGGAACCAGCGCATCGTCAATCACGCTTATATTTGTGATGTTTGTAATTTCCTTTGCTTCTTCTATAAGTACCCGGGTAGTTTCGTTTGCTATACTGGCGGCATTATAGGGGTTTACATCCCTAATCCTCAGTTTTAAAACCCTTGTGTCCGGCTCAGCCTCCACCGAAATGTTTGCAGGGTTTACCTTAATACCGGGGAGATTTTTTTGCACCCGACTTACCACCCTGTTACTTTTGGCTATAATCCTATAATCCTTAACCAACTTTTCATTTGTTATTATCTGGGTGTATATTTCATTTTGGGTCCCGGCTTCTTCGTTATAAACAAAGATGGTTGTAAAAGCCTCATATTTATCCTCCATAAGATACAAAAGAACAAATGCCGCTGCGGAAGCAAATAATATGAGGGATATTACAACCACAAACCATTTCCTTAAAATCATATGCAAAATCTTATTAATATCAATACCATCAACATCATTTCTTGTGTCCATTATCAAGTGCCCCCTTAAAACATAAATTAACCGGCATTTTCAAATCTTTTGCCTATAACCTTTTCCAAGTTTTTAATCCAGCTTGTGTCCATGCTGTAGATTTCTTTTTCCATTTCATTAAGATTCTTCATAAATTCGGGGTCTATATGTTTCAGCTTTGCGGTAAAAATTTTTGAATGACTTGTCGTGATTACATCCTCCTCGTCAAGTAAAAGTTCCTCATAAAGCTTTTCTCCCGGACGAAGACCCGTATAAACTATTTCAATATCCGTATCCGGTTTAAATCCGGAAAGGACTATCATTTTTCTTGCCAAATCAACAATCTTTATTGGATTTCCCATATCAAGCACAAAAATTTCTCCTCCCAAAGCCATAGCCCCTGCCTGAAGAACAAGCTGAGCGGCCTCAGGTATAGTCATAAAATACCTTGTTACATCCGGATGCGTCACCGTAACCGGACCCCCTCTTGAGATTTGCGTCTTAAATAATGGAACAACACTGCCGTTGCTGCCCAAAACATTTCCAAAACGTACAGCAGTGAATTTTGTTTTGCTTTTCTGGCTCATACACTGCACAATCATTTCTGCAACTCTTTTTGTAGCCCCCATAACATTGGTGGGATTTACCGCTTTATCGGTAGAAATCAAAACAAAGCTTTTCACATTAAACTTATCCGAAAAAGTAGCAACATTCAAAGTGCCGTAAACATTGTTTTTTACCGCTTCACCCGGGTTTTCTTCCATAAGCGGAACATGCTTGTGAGCAGCCGCATGAAAAACCACATCCGGCCTATATTTATAAAACACATATTCCAGCCGTTCTTTATCCCTGACAGATCCTATGAGTACTTTAATTTCAAGCTCTTCACCATATTTGTAAAGAAGTTCGTTTTGCAGGTCATATGCGTTATTTTCATATATATCAAAAATTATAAGGCGTTTTGGCTTAAAGCGCAAAATCTGTCTGCACAGTTCCGAACCTATTGAGCCCCCCGCTCCCTACACCTAAACCACTCCCACAATCATTATTGCTTCAACGTGTGCGGACTCAATATCA
>CAZNYY010000004.1:14197-22409 GCA_964577335.1 uncultured Oscillospiraceae bacterium
GTCTGCACAGTTCCGAACCGATTGAGCCTCCCCCCCCGGTAACCAGCACCACCCCCCCTTTGATAAGAGTTTCCACTTCAGCGGTCTTTAGGTCAACCTCATCTCTTCCGAGAAAATCGTGAACATCTATGTCCCTTATTCTATGTAAGTTTACGCCCTCCAAAATAATTTCTTCCATAGGGGGCAGTGTTTTTACTTTTATGCCTGTTTCAGAGCAAATATATGCAATCTGCACAACTTCTTTTTGGGGTGCTGAAGGAAGCGCCAATATAATCTCTTCGATTTTATACTTAGTTACAATATCCGGGATTTTATTCCTGCCACCCGCCACATAAATCCCCTGAATTCTGCATCTGTGTTTTCCCTTATCATCATCAATGAAAACCACCGGATGGTATCTTAGCTGACCATTCGTTTTAAATTCTTTCGCAATCCACGCACCCGCTTCACCCGCCCCTACAATCATAACACGCTTTCTCTCACCCATGTGATGGACACGCCTTTTTATTTTCCTTACACCTCTGTAAGAAAACCTCAACGCCGCAGTAAATATAAGTTGAACAGACCAGGCAATGAGGAATACCTGCCAATTTATATTACGACCTGCAACTAAACAATAAATACCAGCAAGTATTACCCCTCCGGTAACCCCTAAAAATAGCCTGCCCACTTCCTCAAGCCCCGCATATTCCCAAAGGCTTGAATAAAAACGGAAATATTTAAAAAGCAGTAATTGTATAAGTAAAATTATATAAATTGAGCCTTTAAAAAATATAAGCTGCGGCTCTCCAAACGCCGAGCCGCCAGCGTAATATATTGACAAAATATACGAGCCTATAATTATAAAAGCATCTATAATTACCAGAGATAACTTTCTGAAATAAAGCGGGTGGAGCACCTCGCCCAATTTCTTTTTCAACTCATATCCCCCTAACCAATGGAACGTTTATTTTATAAACAGTAAAATAAGTATAACATATTGCACAATATCATGTCAATAATAAAAAGTCTTACTTTGTATTCTTTTGGAAGTTGTGCCACCTATATGTAATCCGCCCGCAGAGGGCAGATTTTATTAAAGATAAAAATCATGATTGCCTATGCTAAGCGAATACACTCTGTTTCGTGCAATCCATGTGCTTTCTGCTATTCGGGGGTTGAAAAAGTAAAGACATTTTCCGATATTATTCTCACCCATGAGTGAGCGTTTTGCCGCAACCAAGCTGTCATATGAAGGGTTATTATGAATAGTGCCGTTTATGACCGGCTCAAACTGGACACCGTGCATTCTGTCAAATATAACCCCGTAAACCGTATTCGGATATTCGCTGCTTGCGACCCTGTTTATTACCACCGCACCCACGGCAAGCTTACCTTCAAAGGATTCCCCTGAGGCTTCTGCCTCTATGACCCTTGCCATCCAGTACAAATCAATATCGTCAAATCCTCTTTCCCATACCAGGCTGTCAGGCACATTTATACCCTGTCGGGTTATAGCTACGGTGAAACAATCTCCCTTCCACAAAACATCAGCCCCCATTGTTTCCGCAATAAAGCGCACCGGAACAAAGGTTCTGTCCCTATAAAGAATTGCACCGCCGTTCATGTTCATATACCTGCCGTCAAGATAGGCATGGTTTTCTCCCGTCGGCAATGCGAGAGTTCTCCCGCCGAACTCTATTACCGCCGTCCTCTCTCCCTCGTTCCAGCTTACTCTTTCCGCACCCAGCGCTCCACTGATAAAACGCACCGGCACATATGTCGTTCCCGAAATCATAAACGGGCTTACATCAAACAATATATATTTGCCATTTACCGTTATGTCTATCGGTGTTTTTGTGTCCATTTGTGCCGCCGCTCCGGTAGAAATAGATAAAATCAGCATCAGGAGCAAGGTGGTGTATCTGATAGTTCTCATTCGCAATACCTCCTTTTCCGTACACATATATTATACATTGTAAATGGAGGGCAGTTCAATGCAGAATATATGGTACAAAAGGCAAAGTATTCGAAGCTTGCAGGGGAGGGGGCGGTATAAAAAAAAGAGGTACCGTTTGGCACCCCTTTTGTAGTGCAATTTAGTTGTATTTCGGCAGCCAGTTGCCATGTGTTTCTATCAATTCATCACACATAGCCTTTATATCGTCTATCGAAAGTTCGGATGATGTGTGCGGGTCAAGCATAGCCGCATGGTATATATGCTCTTTTTTCCCTGTTATAGCAGCTTCAATTGTCAGAAGATGTACATTTATGTTAGTGGTGTTTAGTGCCGCAAGCTGTACGGGGAGTTCCCCCACATAGCAGGGATTAATGCCGCTTGCATCCACCAGGCAGGGCACCTCAACACACGCATTCCTTGGCAGGTTTTCAATTAAACCCATATTTAAAACGTTTCCGCCTATTTTGTATGGGATATCGGTTTCAATAGCTTCTATTATATGTGAGGCGTATTCATTTGACCTGATATGTGTAATCTCCTTGTTTTCAACCAAATCCTGTCTCTGATTCTCCCATTTTTGTATTTGCCTGATACATCTTCTGGGGTATTCATCAAGGGGAATATTATACCGCTCAATAAGTTCCGGATATTTATCCTTGATAAAATAAGGGAGATACTCGCTTAAATGCTCGCTCGATTCCGTTATGTAGTAACCAAACGCCTCCATTATCTTCATTCGGACAAGGTTTTTGTTATCAGCCGGAACATTCTTTGCCCTCTCCTTAATTTCGGGATAAATATCAACACCGTTTTTCTTAATATCCAACAGCCATGCCATATGGTTTATGCCTGCAATGTTATATGTAATATCTCTATTCTCCATGCCAACGGTGTTCAAAAGAGATTCCGCACAAACCTGAACACTGTGGCAAAGCCCAACCGTTTTAACGCCGGTAAACCTTTGCATAGCCCCTGCAATCATGGACATGGGGTTTGTGTAATTCAAAAAGTATGCATCGGGGCACACTTCTTCTATATCCCTGGCAAAATCCATAAACACCGGTATGGTTCTAAGCGCACGGAATATACCGCCTATGCCGATAGTGTCGGCAATTGTCTGCCTTAATCCGTATTTCTTAGGCACTTCAAAATCTGTTATTGTACACGGGTCATAACCTCCAACCTGTATAGCGCAAACAACATATTTTGCCCCTCGCAAAGCTTGCTTCCGGTCAGAATATGCGGTAATTTTTGCCCTTCCGCCGTTGCAATTGGTATTTATAACGTTTAGCATCTTTTCGGAATCCGACAGTCTTTGAAGGTCAATATCATAAAGCGCAATTTCCGAATCCCCAATCACAGGGCTTGTCATTACATCTCCTAATACATTTTTTGCAAACACGGTGCTGCCTGCACCCAAAAAAGTTATCTTTGCCATACAAACACTCCCTTATATACTTTGTACTTTTAATTTAACATCAAAAGCCCTTAAAGTAAATGTATTTATGTTGACACCCATATGTCAAAATGTGTACTTTTTCTTCATATCCCTGCAAGACGGTTAAAATCAATCCGTGCACCCCAACAGCTTTCCTACCACATCTCCTATTGTTTGCGCCATTCTCATAAAACCAAGGTCATTCGGATGCACTCCATCTACGGTGCAACCATCCCTGTACCTATCCCCAAACAAGCTCTGCCCGTCAATATAATACACATTTTTATCCCCATTGTTAACAGCATTTATATAAGTGGAATAAATTACATCCCGCCTTTGTATGTCGTCAAGACTAAAGGGGTTAAAGCCGGGTTTTGATATGAAAATTATTGGCAGTTCAAAGTTCTTTTCCCTCAGTTTTGTATATATCCTTTCGTGTGTATTAACCAAATGCTCCGTGTTCGGGGCATTGTGGTCATAGTCGCACACAAACACATCCATTTCAAGCCCTGCCATATAATCAACTATCATCTCCTCCCCCTTTGCGCTGCCCGAAAAGCCCAGGTTAATATAATCACAGTCAAGTTCTCTGGATATTATTGCGGGATAACTGTTGCCGGGTCTTGATGCGCAGCCGCCTTGCGTGATGGAAGACCCATAATAAACTACAGGATTTTTATATTTATATTCTCCGCCCTTTTTTAAAACAGCTGATTTTTGCAGCCCAATATACAGGTCGGACACATCATTATAAAGAGGGAAGTTTATGGTTAAATCCCTTTCACTGTTATCGTCAAAATATATTATGCTTTCATACCCGTTCTCCATGCCAACGGGAGGCATAAATGTTTTATAATATGTACTTCGCCCTTCGTTATTAATATACAAATCAAAGCCGGAGGTTCCCGCAAGCGTCATGTGAGGAAACACGGTAACAGATTTCATTTTTGTTTTTAAAGCGATATATTTAGAATTTGTTTTAAATTTAACCCTCCCGCCTGCGGTATGATAATTTAAAATGTTTACACCTTCACTGGTCGCCTTTGCAACATCGCTTGGAATGCGTTTAAATACCGCTTCTTCATCACAACTATATACTCCATGTATTCCAAACGGTTCACCACGAACATCGAAAAACACAATATCTTCTTCTTTTAGTGACGTTGTGATTTTAAGGTTTTTATCAATCTCCGAAATATCCTTGCCCATTTTGCCATCTCCTTTTACTAAAAATTGATTTTTCCCTGAATTATTTAGAAAAAGCCGCTCCGAAAATTCGGAGCGGCTCTGATACACCTATAACCTCAAAGCGAGAGTTATTTGTGTTTTGCGAAGCAATCGCTGCAATAGATTGGTCTGTCGTTTTTCGGAATAAAAGGCACCCTTGCTTCTGCACCGCAATCGGAGCATACCGTAACGTGCATTTCACGGTTTTCGCGCAGTGATTGCTTTTTAGCAACACGGCACTCTTTGCACCTCATGGGCTCGTTTTGGAAACCTTTTTCTGCATAGAACTCTTGTTCTCCTGCGGAAAAAACGAAATCCTGACCACAATCCTTGCATGCTAATGTCTTGTCTTCGAACATAATGAATCCCCTCACTTTGAATAATTGTTAACCCCTATCGGACTTGAACCGATGCCTTCTGCTACATTTTTCACAGATGCTCGAACCGTGAGCTTTGGGGCAAATTTTATTTTTTGGAGCGGGTAACGGGAATCGAACCCGCACAGCCAGCTTGGGAAGCTGGAACTCTACCATTGAGCTATACCCGCATTACTGGAATTTGTCAACGTACCTTTCAATTTTTCGCTTGATACGTTGAAGAGCATTATCAATAGATTTCGGCTCTTTCCCCAAAGCCTCACCTATTTCCTGATATGACTTTCCCTGTAAATAGCAGGATAGCACCTTGCCCTCAAACTCACTGAGAAGCTCTTCCATTTTCAGTCCGATGTCAATAAACTGCTCTCGGTTTATCATAATTTCCTCGGGATTAACCACCTTGGTTTCTTCACCGAGAACGTCCATTAGGGTTACTTCATATTCTTCATCAAACAAAGGTTTGTTCAGGGAAATATAAGTATTAAGCGGCGTGTGTTTCTGTCTGGTGGCCGTTTTTATCGCCGTAATTATCTGCCTTGTGACGCATAGCTCCGCAAAAGCTTTAAAGCCCGACTGCCTGTCCGACCTATAATCACGTATTGCCTTAAAAAGACCTATCATCCCTTCCTGCACAATATCTTCTCTGTCTGCGCCTATTAGAAAATAAGTTCTTGCACGCTGCCGCACCATGTTTCTGTACTTACTCATCAAAAACTCCAGTGCGTAATCGTTTCCGTTTCTTGCTAAGACTACCAGCTCTTCATCACACAAGGCTTCATAGTCTACGGCTGCAGCCAATTTTCGTTCAGCCATTTGGAAGCCTCCATTTTACAATTTTGGCATGCTTTCTCAAACAATGCCAAGCGACAGCTTTATTATATTCATTATTTTTTGTTTTGTCAAGCGAAATATAAATATTTATTAAACTTTTCACCATATTTTGTAACGAAGACGCACAAAATTTCGTTTGTTTCCTACAATTTACGATTAATTAATGTTAAATTTTTGGTGGTTATGAATTTTTTATATAGTATATGTACGACTAAAATGTTAAAAATATGTTTGTATTTATAACTTTTCGGAGAGAGGACTTTCTCCGTTTCGTTGAAATGTGTTTTGGTATGAAAAATTTAATGATTAAAGTTTTCATACCAATACGCTATAACATTTAAATATGAAAAATCATACCCCACCCTGTCTTGTTTTTGCAGCCCCATCAACATCCCTGTGCGGATGGGGAAAGTTTATCAGTTTCATCGCCGGCGCACAGCGGCGGAAAGGAGTAATGTTATGAAAAAATTTGCGGCAGTAATGCTTTCATTGGCAATGCTTAGTTTTTCGACAGCATCCGCCAAGGTGTACTACACCAATTCCTCAAGTTCTCTGCTAAATGACGACGGAATATCCCAGTCAAAATCCGTGGTTTCAAATCCTGTCGGCGGGGATATTACTTTTGACAGGTTTGACGACTGGCCGGAGGGCATAACCTCGGAAAGCGGAATGTTTTCCGGAGGTGTTTTTGACGGAGACAGCCTGTGGCTTGTTCCCTACAATGCCACCTCCCCTGTAAATGTATCCCCGGACGGTCTGATGACCGCGGTGGATATGCCCGAGAATTATACGCCTGTGGCCAATGCTTTCTACGGGGGCGGTTTTGACGGTGACAATATATATTTTGCGCCGTACCAGGCAGAGGGAATTCTCAAAATAAACAAGTCCACCTCCGCCGCGGAATATATAACCGCATGGCCCGAGGGCTTTGACAAATCCTCCACAAAGTTCATAGGTGCAATTTTTGACGGTGACCATATATGGTTTATGCCATCGGATGCGACAGCGATTGTAAGAATGGACCAGGACGGAACCCTCACCGTATATGACCAGTGGCCGGAGAGTATATCCTTCCCGCAAGATGCATTTTGGGGCGGTGTTTTAGCGGGAAACAGCATATACCTTGTCCCTGATAAGTCTGACAGTATTGTTGTATTCGACTGCAACGACGGTACAATGACCACGTTAAACGAATGGCCCGCCGGATTTACAAAAAGCGGACGTTCCTTTGCGGGTGGTATTTTTGACGGGGAGTATGTGTATCTCATCCCAAACGGAACCTTCCCGATGATTAAAATAAGCCACACCACAAAAGCAATGCAAACCACAGCACCCATGCCCGAGGAAATATCCTCAAATGCAAGATTTGCGGGAGGCGCTTTTGACGGAAGATTTATATGGCTATCTCCCATGACGGGACAGACAGTAGTAAAATATGATGTTTACAGCGATACAAACAGTCTGCATGAAATCACAGATGCAGGCGAGGGCGAGCAGTATTTAAGTGCAGCCTTTGACGGGAATGCAGTTTGGATTTCCCCTCACGGCTTAGCCCCCGTTGTAAGAATTTCTTCGGAAAACACCCCGCCGACTGTTATGAACATTTTCCTTACGACCGAGCCGGGGGTTCCGGTAAGCGGGGAGATGACTGCAAGCGACCCTGATGAGGGTGACATTATAACTTTTGCCATCGTGGAACAGCCTTCGAAGGGAATGGTTGACCTTGATAACGCCAGCGGTGCATTCACCTACACACCAAACGAAGGGGAAACAGGGGTTGACACATTTACCTTTAAAGCAAATGACGGCCATGACGACTCGAATATTGCAACCGTTACCATTACTATCGAGGAAGTACAAATCCCCGTGGGGAGATATATAGATTTATGGGGACATTGGGCAGAGGAGGCCGCAAACGAGCTTACGGATATGGATGTGTTTTTAGGAGAGAATGTTGACGGATATTTCTATTTTTATCCTGACTACCTTTTGACCCGTGTAGGCTTTATGCTTTTGGCAAACTCCACCTTTGGGCTTGAAGGCTCTATGAATGACACAACCCTGCCGTTTACGGATATCGACCCTGATTTAAAATGGGTTGTGATGGCGGCGTCCGCCGCATGGAGCGGGGATATAATTCACGGTTTCCCCGTTGGCGACCATGTGGAACTGCGCCCCTTTGAAAACCTTACAAGGCTTGAGGCCATGACGATAATTCACAATGCGATAAACCCTGACCCCGCAGAGGATGTTGAGCTTGATTTTGCGGACAGCGACACCTTCCCGGAATGGTCCCTGCCGGTGCTGAAATCTCTCAAAAACATTGGTATGCTGTCAGGCTACACCGATAACACGGTTCGTCCCTTCAACACGGTTTCAAGGGCAGAAGCAGTGCAAATA
>CAZNYY010000005.1:0-21253 GCA_964577335.1 uncultured Oscillospiraceae bacterium
ATATTTTATGGGTTGCGGAGGCGGGGCGGTATTCGCCCAGATATGTGCGTACAAAGCCCGAGGGGGACAGCATAGGGCGTATTTGCGGGTTGGCGGTGAGCGGTTCGGGCGGATTTGTTATGGATATTGAGGCGGTGGCAAGGCACACGCCAAAAAGGGGTGGTGTGTCCGTAAGCGGCATAATAGAGCAGGAAGAAATTGAATCGCCCGGCAGAAAACTAAGGCGCACGGCAACAGCAAGAGCGGCGGTTGACAACGCAATATGCGCACTTAGGATGTACTCAAAAATAAATACTGATGACTATCAAATACACATAAATTTCCCCGGAGGCTGCCCTGCTGACGGCCCTTCGGCGGGCATTGCGGTATTTACCGCCATTTATTCAGCGCTGCACGAACTGCCCATCCCCCAAAGCATTGCAATGACGGGAGAAATAGGTACAAAGGGTCAGATTTTGCCCGTGGGCGGCATTGGGCAAAAAATATCTGCCGCCGAAGATGCGGGTCTGTCATGCGTTCTCATACCCTCTGCTAATTACGGGGAACTTTACGGGGATAAAAAAATAAATGTTACCCCCGTAAAAAATGCGGAAGAGATTTTAAAAATGGTTTTTGGGGATGGCTATGCTCCCTTTAAAGATACATCTGTAAGCGAACTTCCTTCGCAAAAGGCTTTGGGCTTTTAAAAACATCTTGAAAATGGGGCGCAAATAAGCTATAATTAAAAAAAGTGTTATAATTGATATGGGTCATACCCCGGAATGGAGACTGAATATGGCTAATTTAAAGAAAAGACTTACCTTACCTCTCATCCCGGTAAGGGGGATTGTTATATATCCGTTTATGATACTGCATTTTGATGTTGCCAGACCAAAATCAATAGCAGCCCTTGAAGCGGCAATGGCAAGCCATCAGCACGTTTTTCTCACCTCGCAGAAGGATATTTCGGTGGAAGAACCGGCAGTGAATGATTTTTATGAAACGGGAACGGTTGCGAAGGTAAAACAGCTGCTAAAACTGCCCGGAAACGGCGTGAGGGTTTTAGTGGAAGGGCTGTATCGTGCCCGTGTAACTTCTATTATAAGCGAGGAACCCTATTACAACTGCGAGTCGCTGGAGCTTCGCTCAAAATCCCCCGCAAAGGATTCGATTGAGGAAAAAGCGGCAATAAGAATGCTGCATGATTTGTTTGACGAATATTCAAGCTTAAATCCTCGTATGTCGGCGGAGGTTTTTCGCTCGATTTCCGGGTTGGAGGATTCAGGGAGGTTTGCCGACTCGATAGCGGCAAATTTTATAAAAGATGCGGGTGACAAGCAGTCTATTTTGGCTGAACTTAATGTTTTGTCAAGACTTACAAAGCTTGTTGCAATTATGACCCGTGAACTTGAACTTTTGCGTACAGAACGTGACATAATGGCGAAGGTAAAAGGGCAAATTGACCAAAATCAACGTGAATACTTCTTGCGAGAGCAGATGAGCGCCATTAAAAAAGAACTTGGGGCGGATGATGCAAATGAAATTGAAGAATACAGAGGAAAAATTGCGGCCGCCTCACTGCCCGACGAGGTGAATAAAAAAGCGAAAAAAGAGCTTGAACGCTTGGAAAAAATGTCCCCGCAGATGCCGGAAGGTGCGGTTATAAGAAATTATTTGGATTGGCTTTTGGAGCTTCCTTTCAATATCACAACCCCGGAAAATCTGAATATAAAGCGGGCGGAGAAGGTGCTAAATTCAGACCATTACGGGCTTAAAAAGGTTAAAACCCGTATTTTGGAGTATTTGGCAGTGCGAAAGCTTTCAGGAGGTACGGGCGCGCAAATACTTTGCCTTGTGGGACCTCCAGGGGTCGGGAAAACGTCCATAGCACGCTCCATAGCCGATGCAATGGGAAGGAATTACACAAGAATATCCCTTGGCGGTGTTCGTGATGAGGCGGAGATTAGAGGGCACAGAAGAACATATATAGGTTCGATGCCCGGGCGCATAATAAATGCAATCAAGCTTGCAGGCTCATCAAACTCTTTGATACTTCTTGATGAAATTGACAAGCTGGGTAATGATTTTAGGGGCGACCCTGCATCCGCACTTCTGGAGGTTTTAGACCCTGAGCAAAACTTCTCTTTTAGGGACCATTATCTTGAAGTGCCGTTTGACCTTTCGAAAACAATGTTTATAACCACCGCAAATAATACAGATACAATACCCCGTCCACTGCTTGACAGGATGGAGATTATACAAATCTCGGGCTACACTTCCGAAGAAAAGATTAATATAGCTGTAAGGCATCTCTTGCCCAAGGCACTCGAAAAAAACGGAATGAATTCGGACATGCTTAAAATAAGGCGTCCTGCGGTAGCGGATATTATTGAGTATTACACCCGTGAGGCGGGTGTGCGAAATCTTGAGCGTGAAATTTCCAGGGTGTGCCGCAGGGCTGCCAAGCT
This sequence comes from uncultured Oscillospiraceae bacterium, assembly GCA_964577335.1. Taxonomy (GTDB): domain Bacteria; phylum Bacillota; class Clostridia; order UMGS1883; family UMGS1540; genus CAZNYY01. Next base: position 2,448 of record CAZNYY010000005.1, read on the forward strand.
TATAGTTTCGGGTGAGGAAACGGTTTCGGTCACAAGCAAAAACCTTGAGGATTTTTTAGGGCAAAAGAAATATCGTCATGAAAAGCTTTTGATAAAAGAAGAAGTGGGAATTGTGCGTGGTTTGGCTTGGACATCCGTGGGCGGTGATACGATTAGCATTGAGGTCAATGTCATGGATGGCAGCGGCAAAATTGAGCTTACGGGGCAGCTTGGGAATGTTATGAAGGAATCTGCCCGTGCGGCAATCAGTTATATAAGAACACGTACCGCACAACTTGGAATAGCCGCAGATTTTTATAAAACTAAGGATATCCATCTGCATATACCCGAAGGTGCAGTGCCAAAGGACGGACCCTCCGCCGGCATTACGATAGCAACAGCTATTATATCTGCTCTTTCACAGCGCCCGGTAAGGGGTGACATAGCCATGACAGGGGAGATAACCCTGAGGGGGCGTGTGCTTCCTGTGGGCGGAATACTGGAAAAGGTGTTAGCGGCTTATAGGTTTGGTATAAAAACAGTAATCCTGCCTGCTGAAAATGAGAAGGATTTAAATGAACTTCCCGATAAAGTGCGGGATAATTTGGAGTTTGTTTTGGCAGCAAATATGGAAACGGTAACCGGATGTGCCCTCCCTCCCCCAAAAATGCCGCTATCCATGCCGCCTTTGACGCTTGATATTCAGCTTCCCAAAGGGCATCAACATCCAGGGGTCAGCATAAAGCAGTAGTGACTACGAATAAAGCGCCGCTTATATTATGTATCTGCGGCGCTTTGAAAAATCTATTTTTTTAGATTTTTGTGTTGACAATTATATGAAATGCATTTATAATGTTATTTGTGTATATTTTCGGTGCGGGATTGTGTAAAGGTAGCACGAGTGACTCTGACTCACTTTGTCTGGGTTCGAATCCTAGTCCCGCAGCCACGTCGGAGCAAAGTTCGCTTTGCTCCGTTTTTGTTTACACAAAAACCTCCGCCCGCTTTCTTGCTCCTCCTTTTTCGCAAAAAGGCACGTTCGTATTCGAGAATCCTTTGTAAACGCAGGTTTTTAACGCTCATCTACTCACTACCACCTTTTTGCGATTTATTTGATTTGCAGCTTGTACCCCCTATGGATACTCGCACCACATTCAAGGCGTCGAGAAAAACTCTCGACGCCTTGTTTCATGCCACTTTGCAAGATTTTAATGATTTTAAAAATATGGTAAAAGTCGGGATTTTACTAACACTTAACTAACGCTTTTAAAAATGAAGAGCGTTTGAAAATATTTCGGCGATGTTTTTCTTGGACTCAGTATCCAGATGTGCATAAATGTTCATAGTTGTTCCTATATCGCTATGACCTAACCAGACTTGTATTTCTTTTAAATTGAACCCTAAAGATAAGAGTAAGCTTGCTGTCGTGTGTCTAAGATCATGTAGCCTTATTTTTGGCAAACCTGCTTTTGACATGACCCCTTGTATTCTTGATGTGAAGGTATTAGGTAAAAAGGGTTTGCCGTCTTTTTGTTTTATAACAAAATCGTTGATTGTATATGAAGAACCAAAAAGCAGCTTTGTTTCGGATTGTGAAGTTTTTTCCTTCTTTAAGAGGTTAACTATCTCATCAGTCAGCTGCAAGGTTCTATAACTACTGTTATTCTTAGTGCCTTGTTTTGCAATAACGGTCTTTATTCTGACGACTGTATCCAAAATGGTAATTGTTTTATTTTTAAAATTTACATGTTCCCATTTAAGACCAAGTAATTCACTTCTTCTAAGACCACAATAAACAGCAAGTACAACGGCAATATGCACGTCAGTATCTTTACTTGCCCTAATTAAAGTTTTAGCCTGCTCAATAGAATAATATTTTCCTATAAATTTTTTGGTTTTTGGCGGCGGGACAATTTATCCCGCCGTCTGCTTTTAACATCCTTCGCTATTTACCAAAACCTTTTCCAAAACCTGTTGGCAGTATCCGCATTTTTCACATTTTTTATCGCACGCTGTGGTTTTTTCAAACCAGTCGGACGGGAACTTGGAATTGTCCAAAACATACGGCGCCAACGCAGGACCAAAGCCCGGCTCAAACAAATCCAGCAAATTGCCGAAATATCGGCCTCTCACATAGCTGTCTATAACCATACCCGGCAGGCAGTGCATTCTCGTTGCAAGCTTTACCACGTCAAAATACTTTTCATAATGGTGAATATCCTCCGGGCGAATCCATGTGTTTTGCAAAAGGCTTACCCAATTTTCCTCATTCTTTAAATAATTCCAACAGGCATGGGGCTGAAAACCCTTTAAATTTTGCTGTTTTTCTATGTCGCTGTTGTGAGCCACCATATTGTCGTGAAAGGTTTGGCAGGAGCAAAAGCTCATGCACCCGCTATTGGCAAGCAGGTACAGCCCCTTTTTATTCTTGTCCGCCCACTCCCGAAGCTCCCCAATTCTTTCCATATCACGATTATAATCCCTCTGTACATAAAAAGAATCAAAAAGGTGAGCCATATACTGCATTCCCTTCACCGTTCCGGTGCGCATATTGACAGATGCCCTCACCTCAACATCGGGATACCGGCTTTTAAGTACATGTGCCACAGCAGGGGACGCAGTGGTCACCACCTGCACACCGCAGCCCTCGTACTCCAAATAATCAAGTACCGACGACACACGATTTGCCAGGCGCACACTCATTGCGTCCTCCCCGTAGCAGTTGCCGTTATACAAAAGGTCAAGCCCTATTCCCATGCTCTTAAACCGCTTTAAATCACCCACAAGCTGTGCCTGAACCGTCCAATCGAAATATCCGTGATTGTCCGCTAAGGAGCCACGCCCCGTCTGATTGTCCGTCCATGGGAAATAAACCTCTGCAATATGCTCTTTATATTTTTCAACAATATCCGCAAAGTTTAACTCATCTTCTTCGCTTAGCTGATATCCTACGGCAAATTTCACTTTAAGTTCCATAGCCTTTCTGCCCACAAAATATAAATAATAATTTCTACTCACCTTACTGTGGGCTGATAAGGTGTAAAATGGAACTTTGGCGCATCGCCGCCATGTCCTCAGACGAAAATTTCAGCGGCGCAATAAATTCCGCCGGTGACTGGTTAGTTTGGAGAAAACTGCAGGTTTTTTTCAAACTAGTCCGCCTCTTTTACCTTCTTTTTTTTCTTGGAACCCAAATCACTTAGCGACAATGCCTCTCCCCCGGTATAAGTATAATCAGACCAGTCCACGCTCCACTGTTTTTTTCGTCTGAACGGCTTTTCAAATTTATTTGATAAAACTCCCCTTGCCTCCATGCTTACAATACATGCTCTTGTACAGCCCCGTGCGCCGCATACCGCTTGCCCCGTGTTATACAAATTCCGTGGTTTTCTGTAAAACGGCGAATGAGAGCCGGGCTTATAATCATCATTTTCCAAAACATAGCTGCCCTTTTCACCTTCTTCGCATGGTGAAGCCCCTCTGAATGCCATGTCGCAGGCGTGGCAGTCAAGCTCGCCCCACTCCACATCATGTCCTGCAAGGTTGACTTTTACCGTTTTGGTTGCACTTATAGCTTCACCGGGACACTGGTGAACACATGCCATACATCTATTGCAAAGCTCAGGGCCGTCATAAATCGGGTCGGGCTCAAGCTCAAGCTCCGTAAGCACAACGCCCAGCCGCTGCCTCGGCCCAAACTCGGGTGACAAAAACATTTTGCTGTACCCGATTTCCCCAAGCCCCGCTAAATACCCGCAAATTCTAAGATGCAGCATAATATCGGGAGAAGGAAGACCCGGTGCAACCGGCTTCGAGTAATTTTCTCGCAAATTCCCCTCGCCGTCAATCGCCCTCCAGTCACTCTGGTGGCCTATCGGAATTGCTTCATAGCCTTCATCCTCAATAGCTTTACACAAGTTAATTACCGTCATCGGTATGTAGAGATATGTAAGCCCCCCGTAACCCATTGCAGAATAATTGCTGAAAAATGTTCCTTCCTCAATTCCTCGAAGTGAGCCGCGCATTACCCGAAAACCCATCACTATCATACTTTTCGCTTCAGGCATGATAAAGCGTGGGTCCATTTGAGGAGGGGCACCCTCAAACCTGTCCATAGACGTAATTCCCACAATGTCCGCTCCTAATGCTTTTGCCATTTCCTTTACTTGTTTTGCATTCATTAAAAAACTCCGTTCCGCCGCTGTGCGCCGACAGTTTTCTTGCACAGAAAATTCATTTTACATATTAATCATAGAAGAAGCCTGCATTCTTTTCAATTCACAAACAGCTTAATTTTTTATCCTTTTCGAGGTTTTTGTTGAATTTTTGGGATTTATCTGTCATAATAGAAAAAGGGGGGTTATATATGGATAATAAACGTATTATCGATTATCATAATATTGATTTAACCGTTACAGCCGTTGAATTTTCTCTGTCAAAGCGCTTTCCTTTGAATTGGAGATTTAAAAGAACAAATCGGCAAATTTACAGCCTTATTTACATTGCAGACGGTGCAATAAAGTATAATATTAATGGCAAAACCACTTCCGCCAAAAAAGATGAGATTGTTTTTTTGAGAAGGGGCGACAGTTACGAGAGTAATTCTGTCGGGGACACGAATTTGGAAATGATACATTTGGCATTTAGCCTGGAGCCGGACAGTGCTGCGGCAAGCCTGCCCTTTGACACCGTCATACGTCTTGCCCGTGCCAAAAGAATCAAGGAAATGTTTATGTATGTTGAAGAAGTTTGGTACGGCAAGGGAATAGGCTATAAGTTTTATTCAAAAAGTCTTATACAGGCTCTAATTTATGAGCTTTTAAAGGATATTTCCGCCAGCAGGTTTACTTCAAAGGTCATGCCGGGGCTTTTAGCCGCCCGAGACTATGTGGACAATTACTATGACTGCAACATCAAGGTTGAAACCTTGGCGAACATAAGCGGCTACAGTCTGCCGCATTTCAGAAAAAAGTTTAGCGAGAACTTTGGTCTGTCACCCATCGCATATATCACGCATGTGCGCATTGAAAAGGCAAAGGATATGCTCCGCAGCCAGCTTTATACAAAAGATAATATTGCAGGGCTTTGCGGGTTTGGCAATGTACATTATTTTAATCGGGTTTTTAAAAAGGTTACGGGGATAACTCCCGGGCGATATTAGCAGGATATTGCCCTTTCGTATCACCGCCGCAACCCCATATAAAAAGGCAACCCCGCTTTTTTGGGGTTGCCCGTAATCGCTCTGTCAAATTACTTTTTTTACAAGACAGGTAAATCTCGTATGTCCGATATGGGTTTAAGAGTTTCCCATAAAAACACTTTTATTGTTTCCACACCGCTAAACGGGCTGATGTCAAAAGGATAATCAACAAGCTCCTCATTCACACCCTTGGTATGCACTGTTATCAGCTCATTCCCTTCCCCGTATAATGCAATATACAATTTTGGTGCGTCGCTATAATCACCCAGCCCATGTGCAACGGATACTTTTATAGTTTCACCTTCAAGTACAGCCTTTCCTATATTATAAGTTATCAGTGATTCATCTGTAATCGGCTGTGCGGGATACCCATTACAAAAGGGTGTTGTCCAACCCTTTTTACCCTCAATATAGTAAATTGAAAATTTATCTGACACGTTGAAAAACTGTAACTGGTAAACTAAAAGGGGCCAATTCAGGCAAATAGAAATCCCCCACCCCGGAGAGCCCTTTGCGTATGTTGTATAATAAAAATATATACACATGTGAAGGGCGGAAAGGGAAATGGTGAGGGAAAAAATGTACAACAAAATACAGTCATACAAGCAGATGGGGTATTCCATTCGAAAGACTGCGCGGGAGGCTGATGTCGACCGAAAGACTGTGCAAAAGTACTGGAGCATGCCTCAAGATGAGTATGTTCGGTACATAGCCAAGTGCTGCAGCCGGACGAAGATACTTGACCCGTACAGGGATGAAATTGCCACGCTACTTGAAACATGGCCCAATATCACATCGGCAATTATTCATGACAGGCTCAGGGAAAATCATCGGGATTTCGCACCATCATACCGCAGTGTCAGCATGTATGTGACCGCCATGCGCAACATGCTGGGAATTCCAACGGAGCTGAAGGTCAGACAGTATGCTGAGGTGTCGGAGCTGCCGCCGGGGGTTCAGGCTCAGGTGGATATGGGGCAAAAGGTCATGAAGGATATGTACAACAAAAGCGTAAGGATATACATATTTGCAATGGTTATGTCCCATTCACGCAAGAAATTCTCATGTTTTCAGGATCATCCCTACACCGCGCAGGATTTCATAGCGGCCCACGATTTGGCATTCCGGTATTTTGGCGGCGGAACGGACGAAATTGTCTACGATCAGGATCGCGTAATGACCGTAGCTGAAAATGCGGGGGACTTAATTTTTACGGAAGCTTTTAAGAATTACCGAAAGTATGCCGGGTTTTCAATTTTCTTGTGTAGGGGATATGACCCACAGAGCAAAGGGAAGATCGAAAGCACAGTAAAATATGTCAAGGGGAACTTCTTAGCGTGCAGGATTTACAACGGGATTTCGACACTTTGCAGTGAAGGGCTGGCCTGGCTGGAGCGCACGGCAAACGCCAAAATCCACGACACCACGAAAATGATACCCAACGTGGTTTTTGGCGAAGAAACGAAGCATTTAAAACAGGTTCCGACGCTATCTGCGCCGCCGAAACCAAAAGCGGCGATCGTCCGCAAAACAAACGTAATCCACTATCTGCAAAACCGGTACGAAGTCCCAAGGGGTACATATTATCCGGGAACCACGCCTTTTTCGCCGCACTATCAATCTCAATGTAATCCTCCGTGCCGTCAGGTAGGGAGCGTGGGGCGTAGGGGAAGTGGATTGTTTGCAAGCCCCTGAAAGGGGTGTACCGCTAAATGCCCTAATCTGCGCATACAGTCTGCCGAGGTGCAGGTGTTCTTGCTTTACTTCCCATGTCAATATAATTCTGTCGTCCTCGGCGATTTTAACGAGGTCAATAATACCTTTTTCGCCGTTTGACTTCTCGGTGTCAAGCTTAAAATCAAAAGCAAAAAGTGACGTTTCCGTCACTTCAAATTGCCGTATTTCAATTAAATTGTCGCCGTCAACGCCGATACTGCGTTCTGCGCCCTCTATTATAAGGTTGCGGTCTTTAATTTTAATCATGTTATTCACCCTCTAACTGATTAATTTTATCTCTTATCGCCTGTCTTTCGCCGTGCAACATTTCAATATCATAGGGCAAGACCAGCCCCGCAAGTTGATATTCGTAAGATTTAATTACCATACAATCCGTTTCGGTAAGTTGTTGTTTGAGGCTGTCAATGCTTTCTGTACCGTTTATAAAGTCCTGTGCTTCCTTCATGGTGCTAAACTTCTTGCCCTCACACCTTTTAAGAAGCTCCGCTGGGGGCTGCGGATATTCGGTTATCGCATATTCAATTCCTTTGTCCAAGAGATAACCTGCCAATCTCTCCTTCTTGTCCTCATCGTAAAAGTTTTGCTCGTTTATCTCGTCATTTTGAGTTGTTGTGATTTTATGTGTCAAAAATCTAACATGCCCATCTACCAAATAAAATTTCATTTTTAATCCTCCTTACTATTTTACTGTTAATGAGCCGTCAGTGGAATTAAACTGAAACATCTAACATCAAATATGTGCAAACTTAACAATGAGTATGTCCTCTGAGGCGTTTTTGTGCTGAACCAAACCGTTTGATAGAAAGAGGCGAAAATTGCTTACAGCGCTTCTGATATTACATTTGTCCAACTCATCCTTTCAATTATCAACTTGGGATGTAGCTTTAAGCCATCTGAATGTTATGTTTTCCGACCGCACAGCATAGATTTGCCATGAAAATAGTATATCCTAAAGCCCGATTCAGCATTCACGCTGCGGCGTGCATACCGTCTTAAGACTTTCGGATAAAAGGTAGCTACGGGCAAATCCATCAGCCTGATTTTCGGCTGAAATCCACTTAAAATGTTCAAATTCTTGCTTGAACGGAAATTCAATTTACACAAAATTTTACGGACTGTTTTGGTAATTATCTAAAAAAATCACATACCTCTATATTGTCCCGGCGTGATACCTTCGTATTGCTTAAACACACGCATAAAGGTTCGCTTATTGGAATATCCTGAAAGTACCGATATTTCCTCTATTGTAAGATTCCTGCGGCGTATTAGCATAAGCTTGGCCTTTGTGACGCGATATTTATTAATAAAGTCCAAAAGCTTTTCTCCGGTTTTGTCTTTAAACAGCTTTGCCAGATATGCGGGTGTCATCCCGAAATGTTCCCCCAGCATTGATATATTAAGGTCGGGGTTTTTGTAATTATCTTTAATGTATTTTTCGATTTCATCAAAAAGATCAACTCTTGCAGCTTCTCTCTGTTCTTGAACATATTTGCAAAGGAGCTCTATTGTTTTACTCATTTTCAATTTCATTTGTTCAATGGTTTCACAGGCAAGAAGCTTTTCTATTAAAGACAATCTTTCCAAAAAAGCGGTATCATAAAGCTTCCTTAGCTCATTTGTGATTTTCATTACGGTGCTTACCAAATCAAACATCAGGCATCTGGCGAGTTGCACTGATGCCAAATACACCTTCTCGTTTTCGGCAAATATACCATTTACAATATCTTGAGCATTAGCTTCATGGCCGAATTTTACGCAGTCAATAAGTTCCTGTTCCTTTTCTAGAGAGTAGTAATAGGATTTAGTGGAGGTAGGATTAATGTCGGCATAATGAATAATCTCTTTGGCGCCTTTGATTAAACGAAATTCCATAGCCTGTGAAGCCTCCCGATAGGCTTCCGAAATACCTGCATATGTTTTATGGAGATTGCTGAGGGAAACAGTGAACGATATGTCAAAATTACTGCTGATAAAAATCTGTGCTTCATGAGCCATTCTGTTTAAGACTGAACCGACCATCTTTGTGCTGTCCTCCTTGAGGTTGATTAAACAGGCAAATATATTGTCTACTTCTGTAAAAAAGCTGTTTCCGATTTTTTTAACAAAGTCGCGCATTACATTACTAATTATTAAATAACCTGATTGAAGCTCTGTTTCAAAATCTATAACTTCACTATTGATTTCCGTATTATCTATGTACTCAAGATAAAACAACATTACTACAAAATCTTCTGACTGAAAAAATATATCAAAGCTTTTCAGATGATTCTCAACAGATACCTTGGAGCCTGCCCTGCCTTTGAGAAGTTGTATTAAGAAATTTGATTTGAGCTGGATGGTTTGCTGATTTATTATGTTGTAAGCGTTTTCCCTGTCGCTTAAAGTATTAGAAATTGCCTGTTGTATGAAAAAGAATTCATTGTTGCTTTTGTCAAATGTAAGCCCCAGCTTAACGGACAGCGTTTCAAGAATACCGTTTAACGGTTTATAATTTTTTCGAACGAAGGAGAATATGAGAATCCCGCCGCCCAAAATGCATATCAATATACTTATGAAAGCAGTAAGTTGCAAAAAAGTGACTGTTTCCAGAAAAATGCCTTCCGGAACCATATAGATATACTTCCAGCTATTTACATCCGAAGAAATGTAGGACATAATCATCTTTTCACCTTGGAAGCTAATACGCTCTACACTGTAGGTTTGGGGATATTGTCTGTCATAAAAAAAATCTAGATGGTTCGCAGAACCGTTTATTGCCAGGATTTGATTGTTTTCGTCTAAAATGAGAGCTATGTCATGATCAAATGCTTCTTCGTCCTTAATACCCGCAAAAACCTTATCATGGTCTACGGTAATGACCAAAACAGCTTCTTTTAAAAATCTTCTCATAATCGGCAGATGGCGAATATATGTAATGGAATCAACAATTTCCCCTGTGTCGGATAACTTTTGCATATTTAAATAAGAATCCTCAGTTTTTCGAAACAGTGCATCCTGCCATTGTTGATATGTCATACCTGTGCCTTCGTATAATAAAGAATAAAAGGACATACTGTCTGTGATGATGGTAGAGGTCACAACAGTATCTATATTAACAAAATATAAATATAAGTCAAAATCAGAATTATTTGAAATTTTTTTAAGCATAAGATCATCTGTTACGTAGTTAATAAGGTATTGCTGGGCATCATCCGGTTCGCCGGTCAGTTTCGTCAGTTCTTCGACATGAGCGTTAAGTGAAATGTCAACGCTCATACGTTCAATCTCATTGAAAAGGCTTTCAACGCTGTGTTGCATACGTTGGAGCAGATACCTGTTTGCCTTGTATATTTCGTTTTTAACAGTGGTTTTTGCATGTACGGTTGTAAGAACGTTGACTATGATGGGAAGCGCTAAAACAATGATATATGATACCAACCAAGTAATTATAATAGTCCGCATTTTTCCCTTTCGTAAAAACATAAGAAAACCCCTTAATATCAATGAAATTATTTTGCTATAATCTTGCATATGCGTTTTCGGCTAAATTCAAATGATAAACGTTTATATTGATCATACCATAACACATTTCGGCTGTGAAGGTGCAATATATGGAACACAGATGATAAAAGTCAGAATTAAAGATATTTTGGAGGTTTTGTCGCCTTGCTTTCAACTATTGTCCCTTTACAGTGAAATTAAGCTATGCTAACATAAAAATGATTAGTGGTTAAAAACTTATACATGTATGGGAGTAAATTATGCTGTTTACAAAAAAGATGTATGGCTCATTTTTTAAAATCCTTTCATTCTTATTGATTTTTCAAACAATATTCTTGTTGTCGTCTTGCCGAGTGAACAATCAGTCTCCTTTTGGCCGGACAGATGGCTCGGAAGAAAGCTTTAACTCTACGGATAATGGAAAAACCCTAACATATTGGGTTCGGCTGCCTTCGACGCTAGCCACGGTTGTATCCAATTTAGGGGAAACGCCTTTTGGACAAGAAATTCAAAAAAGAACAGGGGTTAATGTCACCTATATTCATCCGACGTCACAGGGGAAAACAGAGTTAAATATTCTTCTGGCTTCTGGTGCCTTGCCGGATATTATCAGCACTGATTGGTACAATATGCCAGGGGGTCCTGAGCGTGCATTGACAGATGGCAACATACTGAAGTTGAATAATATTATTGACGCATATTCTCCAAACCTTAAGAAATATTTAATGGACAATCCTCAAATTGACAAAGCTGTCAAAACGGATAATTCAAATTATTATGTTTATCCGTTTATTAGAGGGAGTGATTCTCTGGCAGTAAGCTACGGCCCCATTATCAGAAAAGACTGGCTGAATGAGTTGGGGTTGCAAGTACCCGAAACCATAGATGAATGGTATATTACTCTAAAGGCATTTAAAGAGCGCAAAGGAGTTGAAGCACCGCTAAGCTTTTCCTTGAAGGAGGCATTGAGTGTTGGCACATTTATTGGGGCATTTGGTACGACTTTGGGGATTTATTTAGACAATGGTGTTGTAAAGTACGGCCCCATAGAAGATGGAGCCTCCGAATTTCTTTCGGTTTTTAGAAAATGGTATAACGAAAGGCTGATAGATAGGAACATTAATAGAATAAACAGTAAAATAATTGACTCTAATATTTTAAAAGGGAAGTCGGGTGCGAGTGTAGCCTCAGCAGGCAGTTACCTTGGAAAGTGGTTGGCTTTAGGTCAAGATGATAACCCGCAGTTTGATTTAGTAGGTACTCCTTATCCTGTACTAACGAAAGGTGAACGCCCAAAGTTTGGGCAAAGGGATTTTAAATATACCTCCTATAACGGGGCAGCCATTTCAGGAAAATGCAAAAATGTTGAACTGGCGGCAAGGTTTTTGGATTATGGCTACAGTGAGGAGGGGCATATGCTGTTCAATTTTGGGATAGAAGGCGAAAGCTACAATATGGATAATGGATTTCCGCAATACAGCCCCCTGATTATGAATAATCCTAATGGATTAGCTATGTCAACCTCCATTTCATTGTATGCATTGGCTAATAACAGCGGTCCCTTTGTTCAGGATGAACGATATATTGAGCAATATTATTCACGGGAGCAGCAAAGAAATGCAGCCAAAGCATGGGTAGAAACGGATGTAGAAAAATATATGATGCCACAGGTTGATTTCAATCAAGAGGAGAGTGCTGAAGTGGGTAAAATCATGTGCGAGGTCGAAAGTTATGTAGACGACATGTATCTTAAATTTATTATGGGAATCGAACCTATTGAGAATGTTGATGGATTTGTTGACCAGGTAAGAAAGATGGGGATTGATACTGTATTGAAATATTTCCAAAATGCATTAGTTCGATTTGACCAAAGGAAATAACAAAGTATTTATGAGGACAAACTGGTCCGGAGTTATATGCCGGTGTCGTCAAGAAAAGGCACTTTTGGTTTTCACCATTTCTTTATATGAAAATAATAACCGTACACCTTTTCTGACGGCACTGGAATACGACTGTTTCTTTTGTGTATGATCTTGAAGCATTTGGCGCTAAAGGATAGTTTGGGAAAGGGGGAATAGATAAAAGCTTTGTACGGAAATTGATTTAGTTCTTCCGATTTATTTGTCGCAATTATGATTGTTTTTCAAACGTCTATTTAAGGAGGATTACCAAGTGAAAAAAATATTTGCAGCTTTGCTGGCCGGAACCCTACTTTTGGCAAGTGCTTCATACGCCGCTTCCGGTGCGAATGATTTATTAGGCACAGCTTATGAAAGGTCGGCATACGACTTGATGGCGTTGGGCATCATGCAGGGATACGAGGATCAAACTTTCCGTCCATTTGACGAGGTGACAAGAGCAGAAATGACAGCTATCACTGTCAGAATGCTAGGGCTGGAGGGCGTAACTATGGGGTTGACAGATTATTCTGATGTGGCAGAGGAACATTGGGCATCAGCTTACATAGGCCTTTCAACATCATTGGGGATTATCTCGGGATATGGGGACGGCAGTTTTCGGCCGGAGGATAATGTTACTTATGAGCAGGCAATAAAAATGCTTGTGTGTGCTTTGGGATACAAAGATATAGCAGAGCAAGAGGGCGGATATCCCGTTGGTTACTGGATGATTGCCTTCCGCTTGGGTATTACGAAAGGTATCGGAGCGGAAGGTACGAAACCGGCAATAAGGGGGGATATTGCGTTATTCGTCACCAATGCTTTTGATTGCAAACCATTGGTGATGTTAAGTGGCGGAGACGGTAGAGTGCTGAAAACCTATACGGAGGATCAGACTCTTCATGAAAGACTAATGTCAAAGCACGGCATGATTAAAATAAGCGGTCAGGTGACGGAAAATGAAGTCACATCCTTAACCGGTGAAAGTACTTTAAACGCAGGAGAAGTAAAAATCGGTGGGGAGGTGCTCAAGTCAGGAGACATGAAGGCAGAGCATTATTTAGGGATGACTTTGGATGTATATGCACAAAAAGCAGAGGAGGAAGATATTCCCGTAATCATTACTATAAATCCTCTAAAAAAAGGAGTTAATGAGCTGAATATTAAAGCTGAAGAAATAATATCCGTTTTTGCTGACGTAATAAGATATTCATCAGGCGCAGCAAGTAAAACGGCAGTAATTGATACTGTCAATGCTTCTTATCTATACAATGGCAAGGCAATCACGAAAGACGAAGCAATTTCAGATGACATGAATGTTTTTAACGGCAATTATAGACTTTTAGACGTGGATGGAAATGGACAGTTTGACATCATTTTTATCGAAGAACGAGAAAGCTTCATTGTTGATAGAATTTCTCAGATAAATCATACCTTATATTTTGCAAGTGATATGAAATATAGGGGGAAAAGCGGCTTTAAATTTTTCTTTGAGGAAGATGATTATAAGTACAAAATTTGTGACCATCAGGGGAATGAAATTGATTTTACTGATATAAAAGAAGGCAGTGCCGTTACATTGGTTGCCAGCATGGACTTGAAGCATGTAGCAGTTTCTGTGAGTGAAGAAAAAATAAATGGAAGTGTAACCGAAACAAATAGTACGACAGGTGATGTGGTTATTAATAACAGGACGTATGCTGTTACAAAAACAGCTTCGGGGGAGGTGAACACTGACCTCAAGATTGGAGATGAGGGAACATTTGTACTGGATTCGTTCGGCAGCATTGTCGGAGTTCTTGACTCGATAAGAAGCGGTGAAAATTATGGTTACGTTGTAGATGCGGGTATAACGGGAAGCGGATTGTCTCGGGGGCCTATGTTGAAACTGATTTTGAGCGGAGCCAAAAATAAAAACATACAAATCAAAAACGATGCCGAAACAATTACATACAATTTGCAAAACTCCCAAATGGCATTCCATAGGCTGGCAGACCGGATAATACTAAACGGTGTTAGCACTGTTAAGAATCAGGTGAATATCGAACAGTTGAAGGGAATGGTTGTTAGGTACTCTCTTGATGCGGAGGAGAACATCAAGGTAATCCAATCATTTGAAGGACAATGGGTGGAAAAAAGGCCTTATAACTGTAATATAAGACTTTTGTCTTTTGCGGGCTTCATCGGTTATGATGGTTTCTTTTTAGGGGAGAAGACTAAACTGATATGCATACCTAACACATATGACAGTGATAATGATTTTTTTGAGACAGTTGTGCTCGCAGATGCTTCAAACTACACCATGGTGCCCATTGGCATTGATGCAAAGACGCAAATTGCCAGTGCTGTGCTTTTATACAGCGATATGGACGCCGAGGCACCGAGACCCATTCCTGCAGATACAAAGGTGTCCATTGTGGGCAGAATATCTGTAGTCTTAGATGACGACGGAGGAATGATTTATAAAATCGATGTGCTGACGGGCGAAGATTCCTCTTTTGAGGAGACAAAAAGCAGTGACGACATAAACGATATAGCCTCTACTTTGAGAAATGGCGACTTGATAAAATATACTCTTGATGGTTTCGGCAAGATAAATGCTATTGAGAAGTTAGGTTCTACCCAGGATTTAGATATTTATTTTAGAGAAGGTCAAAACAGCCCTAAAGAAACCGTGTACGGTATTGTGCGCTCCATTGAACAAAACAGACTCTCTAATATTAGAAATGAGGTTGTGGACATCATAGAGGTGATGTTTTCTGATGACGGGGATGGCATGATTGCAAAATATGAGTTCATAACAGAGGATGGCCCCACGGTTTACAAGTATGAAAAGTCTACGGGAAGAATATTCCGCGCAACAACGGAGGATATTTTAGGTTATGTTGACGTGGGAGCGGATGCTTCAAAAGTATTTATAGTTGCAAACAACAATGACCCCATGATACTGGTAATTGTTGTATAATAATAAAGTAAAGGAGTAAAGAGTTATGAGAAAAATTTTATGTACAATGTTAGTGATGGTTATGGCGGCGATGATTTTTGTTCCGGCATCTGTATCGGCAGCAGAGGATATGCCTGGTTTGGCGGAAGAAATTTACATTGATGACTTTTCGGATGATGAGTTGGATGCCCTCCAGTGGAGAATATCGGAAAATGGTGGGTCAATTTCTCCCATAGACGGTAAATTGGTCATGGAAAAAACGGTTTCTACAGGAACTCCCACAGTGACCTCTTCTTTAGGTCTCAGAACAGACCCTGCAGTAAATCCGACATTCAGGGGTCGGATGGTTGTGGAATTTGATATGGAAAGGGAAGAGGAAGGAGTTAACACAGCAATCAGGGTATATGGTGGCAGTTTCCAGGATTTTTTTGCGGCAGTATGGAGAAACAACGGTACTCTTGGTGTTTTTGTGAGAGAGGATGTAAATGATACGGGCAACTGGGAATATATATGGATAGGCGGCAGCGGAAGCAAGAGGCTGACTATATTGATGGAGACAGAAACCTCAAGGTTTAGCCTGTGGATTGACGGCAAGCTGTATCTGCATAATGTTTATTCAAGATTTGGTACAACGTCTCTTAGGTCAATGGCATGGTTTATTGAGGGAAACAATTACCAAACCTTTAAGATTGACAATTTCCGTACCTATCATGCAGAAGCATTCGAGCCTGAAAACAAGGTTGTAGAGCGGGAATTTAAATCCGGCTTAGATGTTGTGCCGAACCTGGAGACCGCAGGGGATTACCTAAGCGGAGAGGCTACTATTACGGTAGTGGATGAAGACGAGTTTTGTCCCATATATATTATGGCCCTTTACAGAAAGTCCGACAATAAGATGATGGACGTCAGTCTTGTTGATTACAGAAGTGCTGAAAAGGTTGGATGCAGATGGAGTTTTGTCACGGGAATTGATATCCCTGATGATTATTACAACTATTATGTCAAATCATTTTTATGGAATGATATGATGCCATTAGATGAAGGGGACTACATAGACTAACAAACTCTAATAAAGTTGAGGGAGAATGTATTCATGCTAAGAAGGATTATAAGCTCAGTTATTATATCTGTATTTTTGTGCAACATGAACTTTTTCGGGGTTGTTGCAGTGGAAGACTTGTCTGATATGCCTGTGATATTAGACATAATTGATACTGAAGATTTTGAGAACAGCCTCGATATGAATGCATGGAATTTTGAGCAAAACGGTGGAATAGTTATGCAGGAAGGAGGAAGCCTTAAAATCAGCAAAACTGAGGCTTCAGGCACAACAAGAGCGAATTATTATTTTGGACCCGACAAGCCCGTGCCGACCATAAGGGGTAATGTTGTTTTTGAATATGAAATCGAAAGGGATACGGCCGCAAATACGGCGTTGAGGGTGTCGGGGGGGTCATTTCCCACGAGGGATTTTTTCTATGCAACATGGTCAAGCACGGGCTCGCTTGAGGTTTACGTGCGTCAAGATAAAGAGGACTCGGGTGAAATGGTAGGAATAGATGCCGGGCAAACGGGCCGAATAAAATTGACAATATTTTTTGACACGGCGAACTCCAGGTTTTCCCTCTGGCTTGACGGAGAAAAGGTTTTAACGGATGTTTATTCCAAGACCGATGACCTTACGTCGCTCCGAATGGCTTCATGGTATGCCGAAGCTGCGAATTACCAAATACTTTTATTAGATAATGTCAAAGCCGGTTACGGAACAACGCCTGGTGTTTTGGCGGAATCCGATTATCAGTGGCTGAGTTTTGATAAACTGCTTACTGATGAAATTAATCCCCTTGCGCCCGATACCATAAAAAGCGACTTAAACCTTCCGGTAGAGGGAGAGTCGGGAAGTAGAATTGTATGGATATCCTCAAACGAAGATATTGTCAAACCGGACGGCAGGGTGGAAAGGCCGGGGGGAGAGTATAATGAAGACCCGTGGGTGAAATTGACCGCCGAGATTACCTCGGGAAGCAAGACACTGATAAAGGAGTTTGACTTCCGTGTTTTGCGTAGTCTTTCCGAACCTGCCGATATAGTGGATGCCGATTATATTTTCCTGAATTACTCGGTGATTTCATCAGAGAACAGCATCATCATCAATGACAATCTGAATCTTATCGGAACGGGGTTGTACGGTTCGGAGATTATATGGGAAACGGACAATCCTCATGTGATAGCGCTTAACGGGAGCGTCACCATTCCTAGGACGGGTGAGCCGGACGCGAATGTCACTGTTACCGCCGTCATAAAAAGTGGTGAAACAGTAAAAAGAAAGGTTTTTCTTTTTACTGTTTTGGCAGGTGAGCTTGACGACCCTGCTGTGACACAAATAATTGATAGTATTGATTTTAACGATGATAAGATAAATCAGTATGGTAATATGAATCAAGAGAATTGGAGATTTTATCAGGAAAACGGTGAGGTAGAGGTGGCCGGTGGTACACTCAATCTCACAAAAACGGTCCAGGAAGGAACCCCAAGGGTAAATTATTATTTTGACTCCGCAAGAGGACAAATTTCCGGAATATTTCTATTCGAATTTGAAATGGAAAGAAACGAGTCCCAAAACAGCGCATTTCGTATTATCGGAGGGGCCGAGGGGAGAGAATATTTCTATGCGACATGGAGAAACAACGAAACGCTGGCAGTTCGGGTGCGAGATGATAAAAATGATGCGGGTGGGCTTTACTATATCGAGAACTTCGGTGCAACCGAAAAAAGAAAGTTGACCGTTTTACTGGATACCCCGAAGTCCAGGTTCAGCTTATGGATTGACGGTGAGCTGGAACTGGAAAATATTTATGCACGGACGGACGACCTCACTACGGTTCAATATGCCACCTGGTTTTTGGAAAGCACAAATTACCAGGCCTTGAAGGTAGATAATATAAGGTTGGCGCGCGCTTTACCCCTTAAAGAATTCCGGCTTGATTATGATTATGAACTCCTAAATATTGACAGTATGAGGACAACAGAAAAAAATACGCTGATGCCTGACTTCGTGAATGGAGATTTACACCTTCCTGCAATAGGTTATGCGGGCAGCAAAATCATTTGGAAATCATCGGATATAAATTTGGTGAGTGATACGGGTAAGGTTTTTCGCCCCGGGAGCGGGTATGAAACCGACCCATGGGTAAAGCTCACGGCAGAGCTTTCGCTTTTCGGAGAAACGAGAACCAAGGAATTTGCCTTTCAGGTACTAAGAGAATTTGCTGACCCCGAGAAAATGACGGAGGAAGATTTTGCGTTTTTAGATTACCCCATTGTTTCCTCGGAGAACCCTCAGAACATTCAAATGAGCCTAAATTTAATACCCCAAGGAGTTTACGGGTCTAAAATTAGATGGCGAACCTCTAATTCTGAAGTAATAACTCAAAGCGGAAGGGTTATACGACCAAGAGCAGGGGAAGCTGATGAGACAGTTGAGCTCACTGCTAATATCAGCTCACTGGGTGTTGTGCGGGTGAAGAGGTTTACTTTTACTGTGAAAGCCGATGAAGTATTTTATGAT
>CAZNYY010000006.1:0-7770 GCA_964577335.1 uncultured Oscillospiraceae bacterium
CTCTCAATTTGATAACCTGTGGCGTACTTTTATGAACGCTACAGCACCAACGCAACACTCTTGAAGGTGGAGCGAATTGCTTCCAGCTCTCATAAACATCCATATGACTTTTTGCCCTATAAAACCTTATACCTTCAGCGTTGCACTGCGCCTCAATCTTATCCACAACATCATAAGTATCGGGAAACTCCATTTGTGTATCCCCGAAAACAACGACAAACTCGTCTTTAGGCAGTGCCTTCTTCACCAAATCAAGTAAGACGATACTATCCTTACCTCCGGAAAAAGCTACATGAAAGACATCAAGTTTATCCTTATGCCGTTTCCAAACATCATATATTTTCTTAACTGTATCTTGTTCAAGCACCTGCAAAAAGTCTGCATTTTTTTCTATCATCGCATCTATATCAACAGGTCGGAGCGGCTTGCTCAGCTCCTCTTTGATTTCGATCTCAGGGGCGGTATATAAATTACCACCTTTTGTCTGGGCAACCAAACGTCCGAAGTAGTAATACTTATTTGCCTCTGCCCACATATACGGCAAGGCATCCTGCTTTTCGTACTTCCAGTATTTATCTAACCCCAAAAGGTCTAATTCTTTATAATATACAGGACGAGGTTCTTTGCTAAACTGCATCGGCGAGGTGTTGAGCAACACACCACCAGTCTCTGGGTCATATGTGTAATTATACATCTAGGCGGCTCCTCCTTCTCTTAAAATTTTTGCGCCCTTGATAATCTTGCTCTCGCTTTTGCCAAGGTTGCGCCAGCCAATATACCCATTGTTAAATAGATAGTTGCCAATAGCTTTCTTGTCATTGAGATTTATGGGAGATTTAGCGAGAGCCAGCGCCAATATATCGTCGTAATTATTGTAGGCGAATGACTTACGGACAATAGCCCCAATATTTGCACTATTGACTGCCCGTACATCGTACTTAAATACTCGACTAAATCTGCGAACGTAGCTTTCAAGTAAAAATAGATTCCAAGGATACCCCGCAAAAGGGAATAGTGAAAAATCTGTAACTTTACGGATAGGTATGAAGTTTCCGGTGCAGTAGAGCTTAATGGCTTCATCTATCCTTGTCACATCAAAATCAATATTAGAATCGGACACAAAAAGTTCAGCACTTACCCGAATCATTGTATTGTGTCCCGCAATCAAACATTGCGAATGAGAGTTGCCCTTGGGGTCAAATGTCGCCTCAAAAGCATTCAACTCCTCGAAAGATACCATCTCTGCCTCATGGCAATATTGCTCGATAATGTCAAGAACACGCAGCTTGTTACCTATTTTTGTGATAACTTGTCCAGTCTTTTCGTACTTGTCTGAAAGAAACTTATAAAATACTGCGTCTCTAACAGCAGCAAAAGAGCAGTGAGAATTTAAATTCTCAAACATGGATAAATCCAGTTCGTTTGCCGTAACATAGTCTCGCAGTCGCAGCTTGTCTTCAACAAATTTGGCTATCTTTTCACCTTCGCTGTTTGGTAAATCCATGTTATCAATATGTATATAAGTTCCTTTGTCCACTCGGAAATAATCCGGACCATTCATCGCCTGCCTGATTGTATCCATCTTCAGATAAGGCAGTCGCTCTTGAAGCTCATCAAAAGACCAAGTTTCGCGCTCACTAAAAATCTCTTTAATAAGGTCAGATGGTGATATATTATCTTTTAAGAGAATATAATCCCATTTTATCGAAATGCCGTGGTAGTTTTTTTCGATGAAAGCCCGAAGCATATCGCGTGAAAATATGTTGTGTATATAGAGCTCGTTTAAGTATTTGTTAAAGAAAGCATCAATGTAAATGCAAGGTGAGCCTATTTGTTCTAAATACAAACGTACAGAGTTAACAACATTTTTGTCATAAATGTATGCCCTCTCATCGTAAATTAAGGCTTCAGTTTCAAGCAAACTATTCAGCCACTCTGTATCGTACTGAAACGGCTCATCATATTCGTCGGCGAAAAAGTTCTTAAAGCGCTCAAAGTCTATTTTAGATGATTTTCTAAAACCGTTGATAAACCTTGTTGCTATAACATTAATCACTTTTTCTTCGATGTCAGAACAATATCTTTTGGTTTCATCTGCATTGATACTGGTGCTGCGAACTATTGTTATTTCTAAATTGTTTATATCAACTTTATAATAATCAAATAATTTTCGTATAATCTTTACAATATTATCGGCAGAAAAATTAGTATCTACCCAAAACCCCCTGTTAATTTTCTTGTGCCAATTTTCTCCGTTCCACTCTCTTTGAAAAAGAATTTTAGAAGTTCCATCCCAAGTAAATCCTAAAATATCTATGTATGGAATACATCTCATAAGCGCATTGCAGACATCCATAAGCAAAAAGTTCCATGCCTGCGGAGATGTGGCTATGCCACGAAAAATCATTTTGCGCGGCTTTGTTTTTGCAAAAATTAGGTTTTTACCCCAATCGATTGTCTCTTCTTGCAAAACTTCGCTTTTATCAGCGATTATATGATCAATATCAGAATTACCTACAACCTTATCGTTAATTTCTACTTTAGCAACTGCCATCTCAACTTTGTTTTCTGATTGTTTTATCTCTGTCTTGAACTGCTTTAAAAAATCAGCATAGAGCTTACTAAATCTTTCAAATGCTCGATATGTCTTTTTTTGAGTGATTCGAAACATTTTGTTACCTAAAAGTTTTGTACGGATAAAATTAAACTCTCGAAGACTTAAAATCTCAAAAAGACTAACTTTGGAAATGTTCTTTGATAAGGCATAGTCAGACACATCCGACAAATTTTTAAGTATAAAATCCGGCTGATTCTTTTTTGCATTACCGCTGCTTAACCATATTTCAAATTCACTCCTTATCTTGTGTACCACTTAAACCCCCTTTTATCGATTGTCTTTATTAACGCGGTTCTTTTTTACCCATGTGTCTACCTCTTGGATATCAAATCTATACTTATTACCAACTTTATGAGCAGGAAAGTTTTGCTCTTTGATTAGCTTAGTTATTGTGTCACGACTAACGTCAAGATGCTTGGCTATGTCGTTTAGCGCATACCACTTAATTATATCGGCCATCAACAACCTCCTTTTAACTATTTGAATTATAATCTAATCAATTATATATCAACAATAATAAATTGTCAAAACAATCCTTATAGTACTGCGGCTAAAATGACTTGTTTACAATTGTTTATGCCGTTCTATACAGATTATTACGATATGCAATCATATAGTTAAGTTCAAGATGCTCTCATTTATTTCTAAATGATAATGTTGTAACAAATATAAGGTGAAATTTTAGAGTTTACCCATTAGAATAAAAAACGATCTCATAGACTTGCTTTCTTACTTTTTGTTCTGTTCTAATTTCCCGCGAAATCAAGACTTCATCACTTACTTTCTTACTTTTTGTTTTGTCTTACTTTTTGTTTGATAACTTGTAAGTATTTGGTAATTTTTACCACTTTTGATTTTGTCCTCGCATAGACACACGGAACGACGGAAAGCGTTGTTCCGTGTGTTTTTTTGCCCGAACGCTGCTTGTAATCATTGAACGGGTTTTTTGTTGCCTTAGTGCTTTTTTGATTGTTTGTTGTTCCTATTATCCTGCATCTATGCTGCAAAAAACATATCAAAATTTGAACTTATTGCCATTTCTTACTTTTTGTTCTGTCTTACTTTTAGTTCGTAACCTCTATTGTTTTCTCTTTAAAATTCGTAAACTTGATTTATTTTTGAATTCAAATTTTAATCAAAATTTTAATTCAAGTTAAACTGTACTCAATAAAGCATATATTTGAACTCAACCTTTAAATGATATTTCTTTGTAGCATAAATCTTTGCTGTAACAAATGTCGTTACCATATATTTGTTGTAACTTTTCGATTGTTATAATATTATTAGCAGTTCCATGATCGGCTATCTTGCCATTTCTTAAAAGCGCTACATTGCTGTTAAGATATAATGCATGGTTCGGATTATGTGATGAAAGAATAAACGTCTTTCCTTTCAATCTTGCAATTTCCTTTAACAAAGCTAATACCATTTGTTGATTCTTTATATCAAGTGCTGATGTCGGCTCATCAAGTACAACAAGCTCTGTTTCTTGTATCATAGCGCCGCAAATAGAAACGATTTGTCTTTCTTCTCCACTAATTTCACCCAGTTTTTTATCTAGCAGGTGAGTAATGTTAAATTGTTCTACGTATTGTACAAGGTTTTTTTCATCTTGAATTGTTGGCGATTGATAAAAGTTTAGCTGATTTGCTTTTCCAAGTAATAAATAATCCTTTATAAGGAAATCATCAATTACACCAGATCGTTGTGGCACATAAGCCATAATTTTTGACCTTTCCTTAATTGTTAGTTCTTTTATATTTTTATTCTTCAATAAAATATTACCATGATAATTCTCAAAAAATCCAACTATCAGCTTAATCAAAGTTGTCTTTCCGCAGCCATTTAAACCTATTAAAACATTTACAGTTCCTTGTTCACAACTAAAATTTATATTATCTAATACAATTGGACTATGTCTATTATATTTATAAGTTAGATTTTGAACATCAATCATTCTCATTAATTGTATTTCTCCTTATAAATAAAATAATCACAAAAATGATTGTGCCAAAAAATCCCGTGACCGCAGATAGAGGTATTTCTGATGCAGTAAAACTTCTAGATATTATGTCTACTATAATCATAAATGTTCCACCGAACACCATACAGAGAGGTATTGTCCTCTTTGTATTTCTGCCCACCAACAAGCGCACCACATGAGGAACAACCAACCCAATCCAACTAATGGTTCCAGCAAAAGCTACCGAGCTTGCCGTTAAAAGAGTAGCGATACCGATAATCAAGATTCTATAAGCACGGTAGTTTATTCCTTTTGCCTGTGCTTCTTCTCGTCCAAGAGCTACTATATTGATTCTCCAACTAATGCATAAAACTACAATACAACAGACTGCTACTATTGGTAAAAGTATGTATACATCACTTATTAATGAATTTTCAAACGAGCCCATTAGCCAGAAAGTTATTCCTGCTAGTGTTGTTTCTGCATCTGCAAGGTATTTTATGAAAGATAAAATAGCACTCATACAGCCACCAACAATTATGCCTGACAGAATTAAGACCATTGAAGATTTATTTTGAAATACTTTTGCGATAGACAATGTTATAATAACTGTTCCAACTCCAAAAATGAAAGCAAATCCACTGATTGCAACAGGTGACAGACCCAGCACGATTGCGAGTGCAGCTCCTACTCCTGACCCACTTGAAACACCAAGCAAATCAGGTGATACTAATTTATTTTGAAATGTTTCTTGGTATAATAATCCAGATATGCTCAAGGCTATTCCTGTCAAGGCAGCAATAATTGTTCTAGGTAGACGTAGATTCACAATAATGCTATGTTCTATAACAAATCCTTCAGACGAAAATATCATGCGAAAAAAGTCTGTAATGGCGATTTTATATCGTCCTACTATTAAGGCAATTACAAAAACTACAACAAACGCAATAGTACTTAATATAAGAAAAAAAATTGTACTTCTTTTTCTATTAATCTTATGCAAGAAGGTTGCCCTCCCTACTTAGTCCATTAAGCATATTTTCAGCTTCTTCGTTAGTCAAATCAACATCAAAGAATTCTTTGCTATAGTTTATTATCATATTCTTTGTGTCGTAATTGAAATAACTAGGATAGAGTTTATTTGCTTGGTCCGCAAAAAAAACAGGTGAAAATACTGAAATTTGTTCAAACATTGTTAAGCCAATAGGAATGTTGTAAACTTGATTATTTTTAACAGCATCGAGATAAATGTATGGTTCAGTTGTTTCAAGGATATTTTCTAAAGTTTTTTGATATATGCCTCCTATCACAAAAACATCTGGATTTTGTGAACTTATCTCTTCGGCAGAAGGCTTATTTGATTTAAATCTATTACCTAAAAAATCCATACCAAGTACACCATAAGCATACTCGGCAAATGCGCCAGCGTTATCCGTATAACCTATTCCTCTATTTTTATCTCCACGAACGTAAAAAATTGTTCTCTTTACTTCATCATGCTTAACAAGCTCTGTTTGTATTTCGTCGATTGTGCTAGACATATAGCCTTTCCAAATATCGACTCTTCTTGCAACTTCTTCGCTGTCCCAGATCTGTTTTACCATATCAGCAAAATAGTAAACATATCTGCTAAAATTCGGTTTTCCATACAGACTTACGTTTAAAGCCTTTACTCCATGTTTGTTTAAACCATCGGCAATATATTTTTCTGGTGCAAATACTATATCAACTCCACGAGAAATAAATGTTTCATAACTTTCTTCATATTCACAGCTATAACGCAAAGATGCATCTTTATCAAAAATTCCAGCCCATTCATTTTCCAATAGAGAATAGTATACACCGTCAATACAATCCCCCACACCAAATGCTATGAGCAAATCATAGGTTGTTCTTGACACACAAGCAACCTTAGTGGGGTTTTTCTTTACTTCTACCTTTTCCCCAAGCATATCTGTAATAATTATAGTGTCATCAGTGTTTTCTTTAACACAACCTAATATAGAGACAAGAGTACAAACACACAAAACAAGACAAAGAACAATTGCAAATATTTTTTTCATTCAAATAATCCCCTTAGATAAAAACGACCTACGAAATTATCGCAGGTCGCATTAATGCTAAGGATTCCCGACGATAAAATGCACACATAGGTGGTCGGGCAGACGTATTTACCTTATTATATGTCTGTATCCAACTCAAATTTTATCTATTATTGATTATACTGTAAAATGGTACATTTTGTCAATATCTTGCTTTTACTAAAGGTGTTTATAATTTTTTGTCAAAATAACTCTTGTTTCTCTATTCTTGCTTTTTTGTTCTTTTGGTATCACTCTTGACTAGCCGCAAAATTCAAGTTTTAATCAATATTTGAATTCAAGTTTTAATGTACTCTTATATTTAAAATGAGAATGCTTTTTTATTGCTCTTCCTTTTTGTCGCAAAGAAGCTTTATGGCGGCAAGCACGGTCGAACAAACGCCCGCCAAAACATATGAGAACCATATTCCGTCGAGTCCAAAACATTTTCTCATAATAAACAGGGAAGGAAGCAAAAAGATTAAATTGGAGGCATACATAATAAGAGCCCATAGTTTCCTGCCTACGGCTTGCATGGCTGCGCCAAGAAGCATTGGCAGGGGTGTAAAAAGCATTGCCAACGCAACAATTCTGATTCCACGGGCGCCCGTCTCGATAATTGTGTCATCTTTTGTAAATATCATAATCATATGTTCAGGAATCACTTCAGCGACAATTATCGCAAAAATGGCATATATCAAACTGATGAAAGCACAGAACGATACGGTCTTTCTGACCCTATCCAAATTACCCGCCCCGTGATTAAAGCCGACAATGGGTGAAAGAGCTTGCGTCAATGCTGTGAATGGCACCAAACCAAATGTTATTATTTTGCTCATATATCCGAATGCCGTTACGCCGATAGTTCCGCTCGCACTTCTTAAAGCATTGTTAAGAATGATTGTCATTATCGAAAGACTGCCCATCTGCACAAGTGAAGGAAGACCTATTCCTATGATATCTTTAATTCGCTTCCAGCTAAGTCTCGCACCTTTGAAATTCTGCGTGGTAAATTTGAAAAAGAACAAGACACTCATCAAGAAACTTAAAAACTGGCAGCAAACAGTCGCAGCAGCAGCTCCTTTAACGCCCCAGTCCAGAACTAGAAT